>CAJGCQ010000032.1 GCA_904501875.1 Clostridiaceae bacterium
AAAAGGTCAATAAAGATACAAAGTGATACTTGGTATTTTTATGCGCGGACGTATTAGCGTCCGCGCTTTTGATTTGCAAAAAACTGCAAATCGGCTGCAAACGAATTTTGGAGGTGCATCAATATTAGCAGCAAAGAGCTTTCCGTAAACGAAAATATTAAATTCAAGGAAGTCCGCACAATCGGATCTGACGGTTCCCAGCTCGGCATTATGCCTGTCGCCAAGGCTTTGGAGGCGGCCTACGGAGCAGACCTCGATTTGGTTTGCATTTCACCCAACGCCGAACCGCCCGTATGTAAAATTATGGATTACGGTAAATATCGTTTTGAGCAGGCTAAGCGTGAAAAGGAAGCCAAAAAGAACCAAAAGACGGTTGAAATTAAGGAAATCCGCTTGGGACTTAGTATTGATGTTCATGATTTTGAAACAAAGGGTAAGCACGCTATCCGCTTTCTTGACGACGGTGACAAGGTTAAGGTCTCCATCCGTTTCAGAGGCAGGGAGCTTGGCCACCCCGAAATCGGTCTTGACACTATGAAACGCTTTGCGGAATACTGTGCGGAGCACTGCACGGTTGAAAAGGCTGCTAAAATGGAAGGCAGAAATATGATTATGTTTTTAGCTCCGAAAACGGGTAAATAATTGCAGTTGAATTTTATTAGGGAGGATTTAAAATGCCTAAGATCAAAACACACAGCGGCGCAAAAAAGCGCTTTAAGCTCACTAAAACCGGTAAGGTTAAGCGTGCTCATGCTTTCAAGTCGCACATTCTCAACAAAAAGACAACCAAGCGCAAGAGAAATCTTCGCAAGACCGTTACAGCCGATGTTACAAATGTAGCAAAGGTTAAGAAAATGATTCCTTATAAATAAGGATTGCTTGAAAGTGGAGGTTACAAGATATGGCACGAGTTAAAGGTGCGTTAGCAACACGCAAAAGAAGAAAAAAGACTTTAAAGCTTGCTAAGGGCTATTTCGGCGCTAAGTCAAAGCTTTTTAAAACCGCAAAAGAAGCAGTAATGAAGAGCGGCAACTATGCGTATATCGGCCGCAGACAGAAAAAGCGCGATTTTCGTCGCCTTTGGATTACCCGTATTTCCGCAGCCTGCAAGATGAATGGTATGAATTATTCAACATTCATCAACGGACTTAATAAGGCAGGAGTAAAAATTAACCGTAAAATGCTCGCCGACCTTGCGGTAAACGATGCCGCAGGCTTTGCAACACTTGTTAAAGCCGCAAAAAAGGCTCTCGAAAAGTAATTTTTTCGCCCGGGGTTAAAATCTCGGGCGAATTTTTCTTATTTTATTTTAGGAGTGACGGCAATGTTGGATTTTAAGCCGATTACAAGCAGAGAAAATTCACTTATCAAGCTTGTTTCTTTTCTCCAGACCTCGGCGAAAAAAAGGCAGGAAAACGGTCTTTTTGTGTTAGAGGGACTGCGTATATGCCTTGACGCGATGGAGAACTCAATCAGGTTTGATAAGTTAATTATCTCTGATACGGCAATTAAAAAATACAGCGATGCCGTAAATTCCTTTGCATTAAATGCTAAAGAGTGTTTTGTAATACCCGACTCGCTTATGGACAGAATAAGCGATACTAAAAGTCCTCAGGGTATCATTGCTGTTTGTAAAATCCGTGATAGGAAAAGCTCCGAAATAGATCCTTGCGGTAGATATGTTGCCCTCGAAAATGTTGCCGATCCAGCCAATCTTGGTGCGGTATCGAGAACGGCAGAGGCCTTGGGAGCAAGCGGACTTATTTTGTCTGCAGACGGGTGCGATCCTTATTCGCCCAAGGCACTTAGGGCATCTATGGGCACGCTCCTTAGAGTTTCCGTATTTATTTTTGATGATTTTGCAGAGGAATTAAAGAGTTCGGGGCTTAAAAGCTTTGCTTGTGTGGTGGATAAAAACGCCGAAAGCATTAAGGAACAGAGCTTCTCCGGCGGCTCGGTTGTTATAATCGGGAACGAGGCAAACGGAATCACCGACAAGACAAAGGCGGCGGCAGACAAGCTCGTTACAATACCTATGCTCGGCAGGGCCGAATCCCTTAACGCTGCTGCGGCTGCGGCTATCGCTACCTGGGAAATGATGAAATGACGGAATATTTTGTTTGGCTTCAAAAAGCATTAGGCGCAGGAAATATAAGGGCGGTAAAGGCGCTTGAACTTTTCGGCAACGCGGAAAATATTTATAGGGCAAGCCTCTTGGAGCGCAAGGCGGCGGGGATATTTTCACCCAAAGATTTGAGTCGGCTGAGCAGTACTGGAATTGATACAGCCAAAGGAATTATTGATGACTGTAGAAAATACGGGATTGATATTATTCTGCTTGGAGATAAGAAATACCCATACCCTCTTTCGGTTATCGAAAATCCGCCAATAGTTCTTTATGTAAAGGGCGAGATGCTTGATTTCGATAATACCCCCTCAATCTGCATTGTGGGGCCGAGAAAGGTAAGCGATTACGGCAAAAAGGCGGCGTATTCGTTAGGGTATCGCATTTCTAAATCTGGCATGACTGTAGTAAGCGGCGGCGCTGTGGGCAGTGATTATTACGCACACTTAGGTGCACTTAAAGCTGGCTGTAAAACTGCTCTTGTTATGCCGTGTGGGATTGAAAGCGGATATTTACCCCAAAATGTGTCCCTAAGGAAATGTGTATCGGAGAATGGCTGTATAATAAGCGAGCTTCCGCCAATGGCAGGACTTACGAAGTTTAGCTTCCATATTAGAAACCGCATAATGTCGGCATTGTCACTTGGAACCGTTGTGGTTGAGGCTCGGGAGAAAAGCGGTGCGCTTATTACCGCTAACCATGCTTTAAATCAGGGAAGGGATGTCTTTGTAATTCCCGGCTCACCGACAGAGAAACAGTACATGGGTTCTAATGCTTTACTGCGTGACGGTGCAAAGCCGCTTTTGGATTTAAGCGATATTTTTAACGAATATATACCTCGCTTTCCGGATAAAATTGATATCAAAAAAGCCTTTGAGAAGCCCAAAAAATCAGTAAAAAAAACCGAAGAAAAGCAAATTTACAAAAAATTATCAAATGAAACCCTTTCCAAAGAGGCAAAAATAGTATATAATCATTTAGATAAGCATAAATTTTATCCTGATGAAATAGGTGGGACGGACCTTGGCTCATCCGAAATTCTTTCGGCGCTTATCGAGCTTGAACTTGAAGGATTAGTCCGTGCTCTGCCCGGCGGCAGATATGAGCTTTGCGGCCGCAACCAATAAAAACGGAGGAATTAAATGTCTAAGCTTGTAATTGTTGAGTCACCCTATAAGATAAAAGGTATAAAAAAATATTTAGGCTCGGGCTATGAGGTTATGGCGTCGGCGGGTCATATCCGTGATTTACCTAAATCCAAGCTCGGAGTTGACATAGAACACGATTTTAAACCCCAGTATATTAATATGAAGGACAAGAAGGATTTAATTAAGTCCTTAAAGGATGCCGCCGCAAACAGTGACGGAGTTCTTCTCGCTACCGACCCTGATAGAGAGGGAGAGGCGATTTCTTGGCACTTAGCGCAGATTTTGGCGCTTGATATGAACGAGTGCAACCGTGTAGCTTTTAACGAGATTACAGAATCGGGTGTTAAGGCGGGAATTAAGGAGCCCCGTAAGATTAATCTTGACCTTGTGGACGCACAGCAGGCAAGGCGTGTGCTTGACCGTATTGTGGGCTATAAGCTAAGCCCCTTCCTTTGGAAAAAGGTTAAAAGCGGACTTTCGGCAGGACGGGTTCAAACGGTGGCCTTGCGCCTTATTGTAGAGCGTGAGCGTGAGATTGAAAAGTTTAACCCTGAGGAATATTGGTCGATAGACGCCAAGCTTTTAGCCTCAAGAAAAAGCTTTTCAGCCAAGCTTTATGGCTCCTCCGACGGCAAAAAAATTGATGTAATACCAAATGCTGACGAGGCGGAAAAAATTGTTTCCGATTTAGAGGGTGTGGAATATAAGGTTTCCGAGATTAAGAAGGGTATTCGTAAAAAGCAACCCGCTCCGCCCTTTATCACTTCAACCTTACAGCAGGAGGCTTCAAGGAAGCTTGGATTTACGGGTCAGCGCACAATGCGCATAGCTCAACAGCTGTATGAGGGCATTGATGTTCCGGGCGTGGGTACAACGGGACTTATAACATATATGCGTACCGACTCATTGCGTATTTCCGAAGAGGCGAGAGCCACCGCCAATAAGTATATAGCGGGTCGCTACGGTGCAAATTATCTTCCTGAAAAGCCACGCTATTTCAAGACAAAGAGCGGTGCACAGGACGCACACGAGGCTATCAGACCCACATCTGTCACCCTTACACCTGATTCGGTTAAGGAGTCCCTTACGGCAGAGCAGTATAAGCTTTATAAGCTTATTTGGGAACGCTTTATTGCCTCTTTAATGGAGGTATGCGTTCAGAATACTGTTAATGTAAATATAATAGCAGGGGATTACCTCTTTAAGGCGAGCGGTTATTCTGTTAAGTTTGACGGTTTTACAGTCCTTTATGAAGAGGGTAAGGACGAGGATTCCGAAGATGGCGGTGCTCTTCCCGAAATGAAGGAGGGCGACCTCTTAAAGCTAAAGGAGTTAACCCCCAATCAGCATTTTACACAGCCCCCCGCACGCTATACCGAGCCTACCTTAATTAAGGCTCTTGACGAAAACGGTATAGGAAGACCGTCTACCTATGCGCCAATTATTTCAAATATACTAAACCGTGATTACATTGAGCGAGAGAAGAAGTTGCTTAAACCTACGGGACTCGGTATGGTTGTCTCAGACCTTATAGTTGAGTATTTTGATAAAATCGTAGATGTTAAATTTACTGCGGGTCTTGAAGAAAAGCTGGACAAAATAGGCGCAGGTGAGCGTGGCTGGGTGGATATCATAAAGGCTTTCTATAAGGACTTTGACAAGCTTTACTCCAAGGCGGAAAGCTCCCTTGAGGGCAAGCAGGTAAAGGTTCCTGTGGAGGAAACCGATGTTGTCTGTGAAAAGTGCGGCAGAAATATGGTTATAAAATCTGGTCGCTTCGGCAAGTTCTTAGCCTGCCCCGGTTACCCCGAGTGTAAAAATACAAAGCCCCTGCCCGAGGACGAGGTTAAACAGCCCTGTCCTAAATGCGGAGCAAAGCTTTTAAAGAAAAAATCCAAAAAGGGCAAGACCTTTTACGGCTGTTCAAACTATCCCCAATGTGATTTTGCCTCCCCTGGTGTTCCCACGGGTGAAAAATGCCCTGAGTGCGGCGGCTATATCATAAACGGAATAAGGGGCAGAAAGTATTGTATGAATTCCGAATGCCCCACAAGAGCAAAGAAAACAGCCAAAAAGAGCGGAGAAAAGACCGATGAATAAAATCACGGTTATAGGCGGTGGTCTTGCGGGGTGCGAAGCGGCTTGGCAGATAGCTGACAGAGGCATTAAAACCGAGCTGATTGAGATGAAGCCCGCCAAAAAAACGCCCGCTCACAAAAGTGATATGCTCGCCGAGCTTGTATGCTCAAATTCCCTTAAAGCCGCAAGGGTAGATTCTGCGGCGGGGCTTTTAAAGGAGGAAATGAGGAGACTTAATTCTCTTTGCCTTTTAGCGGCAGACAAGTGCTCGGTACCTGCAGGTGGAGCTCTGGCGGTTGATAGGGACAAATTTTCCCGCATTATAACCGAGAAGATAAAAAGCCACCCAAATATAACTTTAAAGACCGAGACCGTCACCGAAATACCGAGAGACGGCATAACCGTTATTGCCACAGGTCCGCTTACAGACGGCGCATTATCCGAGGAAATAGGCAGGCTTTGCGAGGGCGGTAATTTAAGCTTTTTTGATGCCGCCGCACCTATTGTGACGGCGGAAAGCATCGATATGGACAAGGCGTTTTACGCTTCACGTTATGGCAAGGGCACCGACGATTATATAAACTGCCCGATGAATAAGGAAGAATACACGGCGTTTCATAACGCCCTTATTACCGCCGAATTAGCCCCCGTTCACGGTTTTGACCGCCCGGTAAATGTTTACGAGGGCTGTATGCCCATTGAAATATTGGCTAAGCGCGGGGAGGATTCTATCCGTTTCGGCCCCTTAAAGCCTGTGGGGCTTCGCGACCCGAGAACGGGCCACAGACCCTGGGCAGCGGTACAGCTAAGGCGGGAAAATGCGGCGGCGACCTTATTTAATATAGTTGGATTTCAAACCAACCTTAAATTCCCCGAGCAGAAAAGGGTATTTTCTATGATACCGGGGCTCGAAAACGCCGAATTTATGCGTTACGGCGTAATGCACAGAAATTCCTTTATAAATTCGCCCAAGCTCTTAAACCCCGATTTGTCACTTAAAAAATACGGGAATATCTTTTTTGCGGGTCAGCTTTCAGGTGTTGAGGGGTATATGGAGTCGGCGGCGAGCGGAATAGTTGCGGGAATAAACGCCGTGGCAAGGCTTAACGGAAATAAGCCCCTGATATTACCTGATTTCACTATGATGGGTGCTCTGCTTTCGTATATATGCAACTCTGCGGTCACCGATTTTCAGCCTATGGGGGCGAATTTCGGCATAATTCCGCCCATAGAGCCCCATATAAGGGACAAGCGTGAGCGGTATGCGGCATTGTCCTACCGTTCCCTTGATTGGTTTAACGAGAATATTAAAATAGGAGAATAAATTATGCGTGTTGTTGTTGACGCTTTCGGCGGGGATAACGCACCCCTCGAAATAGTAAAGGGTGCGTCTTTGGCATCAAACGAGTATAGCGCCGAAATTACCCTTACGGGAAAAAAAGAAACAATTAAAAAGATAATATCCGAAAACGGTTTAAAGTTTTACGGTGAATTAAAAATTGTAGATACTGATGATGTTATCTCAATGCACGACGAACCCACCTCGCTTGTAAAGGCGCATTCCGAAAGCTCAATGGCATTGGCCTTTAAGGAATTAGCCGAGAATAAAGCGGATGCCTTTGTTTCTGCGGGCTCAACAGGTGCGGTAGTTGTGGGAGGCACCCTTATTGTAAAGCGCATAAAGGGCGTAAAACGCCCGGCCCTTGGCGGAATTATCCCCGCCCCAAAGGGACATTATTTGATGATGGATATGGGGGCTAACGCCGAGTGCAGACCCGAAATGCTCTGCCAGTTCGGTATAATGGCGAGCGCCTATTTAGAGGGGGTAGAGGGTAAAAAGAACCCCGAGATAGGCCTGCTTAATATCGGTACGGAGGACACAAAGGGCGGCGAGCTTCAAAAAGAGGCGTACCGGCTAATGCAGGATGCTCCGATAAACTTTGTGGGAAATATCGAATCCCGTGAGATGCCTAAAGGTGTTTGCGATGCGGTTATAACCGACGGCTTTACGGGTAATATCGCACTTAAGCTTATAGAGGGCACATCCTCAACCCTTTTCTCCCTTATAAAAGAGGTGTTTTACAAGAGTCTTATAAATAAGCTTGCGGCGCTGGTTATAAAAAAGGATTTGGGTGGCCTTAAAAAGCTTATGGACAGCACAGAGGTGGGCGGCGCACCTCTTTTAGGCGTTAAAAAGACGGTTATTAAGGCACACGGAAGCTCTAATGCAAAGGCAATTAAAAACGCTATAGGTCAGGCGATTAAATTCACCGAAACAGGCGTTATCGAAAAAATTACGGCGTCCCTTTCGGAAATAAAGGAAGCTAAGGAACAGTAAAATGGATGCTTTAGAAGAAAGATTAGGCTATAAATTTAATAACATAAATTTACTTAAAAATTCCCTTACACACTCTTCCTACGCAAACGAGGTCCGGGGCGGCCTTCCCTCCAACGAAAGACTTGAATTTTTGGGGGATTCGGTGCTGTCGGTTATAGTATCGGATTACATATACAAGCATTTTACCAATATGCCCGAGGGAGAGCTTACAAAGCTCAGGGCTTCGCTTGTGTGTGAAAAATCCCTCTGCTCCTTTTCAAGGGAGCTTCACTTGGGCGAGTTTTTGATGCTCGGCAAGGGGGAAGAAAAGGGCGGCGGCAGGGAGCGAGACTCTATTTTAGCCGATGCTTTTGAGGCGGTGCTGGCGGCGATGTACCTTGACGGAGGTATGGAGGTAGCAAGAAAGCATGTTATGCGCTTTATTTTGCCCGAGCTTAACCACACCGACGACGAGGTATTTAAGGACTATAAAACCGCCCTTCAGGAGATTATTCAGCGCAACCCTGAGGAGGAGGTTACCTATATTTTGACCGGTGAGAGCGGACCCGACCACAATAAGCTTTTTACGGTAGAGGTGCACCTTAATTCCAATGTAATAGGCACAGGTTCAGGCAAAAGCAAAAAGCAGGCGGAGCAGTCTGCGGCAAAACAGGCATTACATTTAATGGGTGCAGATATATGAGCAAAATCCACTCAAATATTTCTATTTTTGTTCCCCATATCGGCTGTCCTAATAAGTGTAGCTTTTGCAATCAGCGGTATATAACCGGCTCTTGCTGGGCACCCGCAGCTAAGGATGTTGAAAATGCGGTGGCCAAGGCGAGAGACAGCAAAAATTTTGACAGTAAAACTGCGGAAATCGCTTTTTTTGGCGGCAGCTTTACGGCTATTAACCGCAACTATATGGATTCACTTCTAAAGGCGGCAGAACAGTTTGTAGGGGACGGTACAGTTAAGGGAATAAGAATTTCAACAAGACCCGACGCTATTGATGACGAAATTTTAACCCTTTTAAAGGAGCACGGCGTTACCTCAATAGAGCTTGGCGCACAGAGTATGAACGACCGAGTGCTTAGAATGAACAATAGGGGACACACCTCGGCGGATGTTGAGAAAGCGTCAAAGCTTATTCGTAAACACGGCTTTGAGTTAGGTCTTCAAATGATGACAGGCCTTTACGGCGACAGTGATAATTCAGCCGTTAAAACCGCCGAAAAGCTTATTGCATTACAGCCTGATACAGTAAGAATTTATCCCACAATAGTGTTAAAGGATACCGATTTGGCGGCACTTTACGCCGATAATATTTATAAACCCCAAACCCTTGACGGAGCTGTGAGCCTTTCGGTAAGGCTATATAAAATGTTCACTGATAACGGTATCAGGGTTATACGCTTAGGTCTTCATTCTATTGAGGAAGAGGCTTATATAGCAGGCCCTTGGCACCCCGCCTTCAGCGAGCTTTGCCAGTCGCAGATAATGCTTACGGAGGTTTTATCAAGCCTTCAGGATAAGGGGAAATATAAAATAAATGTTTCAAAATCTGCTGTCTCAAAGATGACGGGACAGGGCAGAAAAAACATAATTTTCTTAAAATCAAGGGGCTATGACTGCCGTGTTTTGGCAGATGAAAAATTAAGTGGTCTTGATTTTAGACTCGAAAGGGAGATGTAAAAAATGCTGTTAAGCTCTATTCAAATTCAAGGCTTTAAATCCTTTGCAGATAAAACTGTTTTGAAATTTGGCAAGGGTATTACCGCTGTAGTCGGGCCTAACGGCAGCGGCAAGAGCAATATTTCAGATGCGGTGCGTTGGGTTTTAGGTGAGCAGTCCACAAAGAGCCTGCGCGGTCAGTCTATGGAGGATGTTATTTTCGGCGGAACCGAGTCTCGCCGCCCCCACGGCTACTGCGAGGTCACTTTAAATATTGACAATACCGACAGAACCCTTAATTTTGATAACGATAATGTGGCTATCACAAGGCGTTATTACCGTTCCCACGAAAGCGAGTACGCTATAAACGGCATTTCGGTGCGCCTTAAGGATATTCACGAGCTGTTTATGGATACGGGGCTTGGCCGTGACGGATATTCTATGATCGGTCAGGGCAAGATTGATAATATTATAAGCTCAAAATCGGGGGAGCGCCGTGACATTTTTGAAGAGGCGGCGGGAATTTCCAAATATCGCTACAGAAAGCTTGAGGCAGAAAAGAAGCTTTCAGGGGCGGAAGAAAATCTTTTGCGCCTGCACGATATCACAGACGAGTTGGAGTCCCGTGTAGTGCCCCTTAAGGAGCAGAGCAAAAAGGCACAGAAATTCTTAGAATTATCTGAAAGTAAAAAAGAGCTTGAAATAGGTCTTTGGCTCCATACACTGGATAACTCAAAGGAGGCTTTGCGGGCGCAGGAGAGCAAAATTGCATTAGCACAGCTTACCTACAGAGAGATTGACGAGGCCCTCTCCGACTTTGACCGAAAAGCCGAGGAAAATACCGCGTATTTTGCCCGCCTTACCTCTGAAATAGAGGGGGAAAGGCTTAATATTTCAAACCTTAACGAGGAAATCGTTAAGAATGATGGTGCGGTTACGGTAATAAATAACGATATTGAACACAATAATCAGTCTATAGAACGCCTTAAGGCGGAAACAGAGCAGTTAGGCAGGTCGGATAGCGAGGCGCTTAGAGAAATCGAGGCAACAAAGGCTAAAGCAGAGGAAAAGTTAAGCGAAAAAGCCCTAATTGAAGAAAAACTGCACGGCCTTGAAAACAAGCTTTCCGAAATGCTGAATGACAGCGAGAGTATTTCCCGAAAAATTGAGGATAAGGTAAAGAGTCTCAACACCCTTACCGCCGAAAGTGCGGACAGGCGGGTTGAGATGGTTACAGCCGACAGCGCAATAGAGGAGCTTGAAGCCCGCAAGGGTACTGCGGACGCACAAATTAAGGAGTACCGCACCGAAATTGATTCCTTAAATGCAGAATTCGGCGAAACCGAGCGGCTAATCGACGAGATAAGCGAGAATATACAGAGCCGTCAAAACGCCGTAAAGGGCTACGAGCTAAGGCTTAAATCAAGGGAGGAAACTGCCGAAAAGCTCAAGGCTCAACTTGAGGGCTTACACCTTGATGCCGAGGAAAAGCGCCGCCGTGTTAAGATTTTAAGGGAGCTTGAAAATAATATGGATGGCTTCACTCATTCAGTAAAGGCGGTAATGGGAGAGGCTAAAAAGGGTACCTTGCGTGGAGTGTGCGGCCCTGTTTCAAGCCTTATTTCGGTTGATAAAAGGTACAGCGTAGCGGTCGAAACCGCACTGGCCGCAGCAATACAGAACATAGTGGTTGAAACCGAGGCAGATGCTAAAAGAGCAATAAGCTATTTAAAGACCAACAAGGGCGGCAGAGCCACATTCTTGCCCGTTGCTACAATAAAGGCACGGGAGTTTAAGGAAAGCGGGTTTGAAGATTTAACGGGCTTTGTAGGTATTGCGGATGAACTTGTTTCTGCCGACAAAAAATACCGAGAGATAGTAAAATACCTATTGGGTGCGGTAGTTGTTGCGGAGGATATTGACTCTGCGGCGGCAATTGCCAAGAAA
>CAJGCQ010000033.1 GCA_904501875.1 Clostridiaceae bacterium
ACCCGCATCATAAACCCCGAGGGTAACATTGGTATTGCCGATGTCGATTGTCAGCAACATTAATATCATTCCTTACAATTCATTTATCATATTATAATATACAGTGGCGGTAAAATCAAGAAATTTGTTGACAAACGGAGAAAATCTTGTTATAATACAAAATGCTGATTTTAATAATTAGCTCCTTGTTCCGCAAAGGCTTATATGTTGTGCGGGACCAAATGTCCAAAAGGAGGTGCAAAGTAAATGGCTAATAAGTACGAGGCAGCCGTTGTTCTTTCTGTTGCTCAGGGTGATGATTCTGCCCTTGCATTAAAGGAGAAGTTCAACGATTTGATTGCTAAGAACGGTACTATCGAGAAGGTTGACGATTGGGGCAAGCGCCGTCTTGCTTATCTCATCAACGACGAGGCAGAGGGCTACTATGTTTTCTTTACATTTGAAAGCGAGCCGTCCTTCCCCGCAGAGCTCGAGCGTATTGCAAAGATTACCGACGGCGTTCTGCGTGTTATGGTTATCAAAAATTAAGGAGGAGCAAAAATGTTTAATTTAGTTGTTTTAACTGGCAGGCTTACCGCCGACCCAGAGCTTAAAACCACTCAAAGCGGTGTTTCTGTTACCTCATTTTCAATCGCAGTTGACAGGCGTTATCGTGCTGGTGAAGATAGACAGACCGACTTCATCAATGTTGTGGCATGGCGCCAGTCAGCGGAATTCGTTGCCAAATATTTTAAAAAGGGCAATATGATCGGTATTGAGGGCTCTATTCAAACCCGCAAGTATACCGATAAGAACGGCAACAACAGGACTGCGTTTGAGGTTGTTGCAAACAATGTACAGTTTGTGGAATCGAAGCGTGATTCTGCGCCTTCGGCAGTTGAAGACAATGCCCCCGCCGCTTCCTTTAGCAATGCGGGTGCAAACGATTTTGCCGATTTAGGCGATATTGCAGACGACGATCTGCCGTTCTGATTTAATTTAACAACTCAGAATAGGAGGTTTTTCTAATGGAAAACGAGAGAAACGATAGACCGATGCACAGAAAAGCCCGTAAAAAGGTTTGCCATTTCTGTGTTGATCGTGTTGAGACTATCGATTATAAGGATGTAGCTCGTCTTCGCAAGTTCATTACCGAGCGTGCAAAGATTTTACCCCGCAGAGCAACAGGCACTTGTGCCGCTCATCAGCGTGTGCTGACAACCGCTATCAAGCGTGCCCGTCAGATTGCGTTACTTCCTTATGTAAACGATTAATTATTAACTTTTTCGAGCGGCTTAATGCCGCTCTTTTTTTATGCTTCGTTTACAAGCATTAGAGTGCTCCAAGTATCCCTAGCCCTAAAGGGAGGTGCCGAGGAACGAGGCGGAGGGATTTTATTAAGTCTCTCAAACTCTGAATCCCCCAGTTACGGCTTGGCCTCGACAGCCAGACTGAGGCGGGGGCCTTTTTAACAAACATAACCCCCGTCTTTCGGCGTTTGTAATGATTTTGTAACTTTTTTATGTATTTCTAATAATATTACTTGCAAAATTCACTCAGATTGTGTAAAATAGAAATATATTATGTAATATAATTTTTTAAGGGATGTGTATGTAAATGGCTAACCGTCTTTTTCAGAGAGTCATTCATCAAATGAAAGACGCTATTGACCGTACTTTCGGCGTTGTTGATGAGAGCTTCACTATTATTGCTTGCAGTGAGCTTGGGCGTATAGGAGAAACTTTGGAAAGCTTTACTCTGCCCGCAAATGATATTGCGGTAATAGGAGGCTGCACTTATAAAAACATAGGTGCTACTCAGGGGACTGATTATACTGTCTTTGTTGAGGGAGATGATATTTTAGCTTCAAAATATGCGGCAGTTTTGGCGGTTTCTTTTTCTAACATTAAATTTTATTATGACGAAAAGTATGATCGCGGTAACTTTATCAAAAACATAATACTTGATAATATTCTGCCGGGTGACATTTACTTAAAGGCACGTGAGCTTTATTTCAATTCGGATGTCTCCCGTACGGTTGTGCTTATCAGGGCAACCGAAAAGAACGATGTCTCGGTTTACGATATTGTCCAAAACCTTTTCCCTGATAAGGTAAAGGATTTTGTTATCAGCATAAATGAAACGGATATTGCACTTGTTAAGGAGACAAAGACCGGCATTGATTCAAAGACGATTGAAAAGCTGGCTTCAACTATTGCCGATACAATTTCGGGTGAATTTTATGTTCATGTGGTTATCGGAATCGGCACCACGGTTGATAATCTTAAGGACCTTGCCCGTTCCTTTAAGGAAGCACAGCAGGCACTTGAGGTTGGTAAGGTTTTCGATACCGAAAAGACAATCATATCCTATGATAATCTCGGAATTGCGCGCCTTATCTATCAGCTCCCCACTACACTTTGCGAAACCTTCTTAAAAGAGGTGTTCAAGCGCGGTTCCATCGAAAGCCTTGACCAGGAAACGTTATTTACAATTCAGCGTTTCTTTGAGAACAATCTTAATGTTTCGGAAACCTCGAGAAAGCTTTTCGTTCACCGCAATACGCTGGTTTACAGGCTTGAAAAGATTAAAAAGATTACGGGTCTTGACCTTCGTGAGTTTGACCACGCAATCATCTTCAAAATAGCTCTTATGGTTAATAAGTATCTGAAGAGCAACCCTATTAAGTATTAATTGAAAGAGTGAATTTTTAGTAAATGGAAGAAAGACTCATAGATAGTGAAAATCGGGCGTCCGCAAAGCCTATTATAGAGTTTCGGGGAGTCTCTAAAACCTATCCCACAGGCACTCATGCGATTGAGGATGTAAATATCAGAATAACGGCGGGGGAGTTCGTTTTCGTCGTCGGTTCCTCGGGCGCAGGTAAAAGTACCTTTATGAAACTTATAATGCGTGAGGAAAAGGCTAATACGGGAATAATTACGGTAAACGGCTTCAACCTTACTTCAATGCCCCGTAAACAGGTGCCGATGCTCCGCCGTACTATGGGAATCGTATTTCAGGATTTCCGCCTTATCCCTACAATGAATGTTTTTCAGAATGTGGCCTTTGCAATGCATGTTGTAGGTGCCAGCGACAGGGATGTACGCAGGGAGGTATCTAAGGCTCTTTCTAAGGTCGGCCTTGGCCATAAAGCCCGTTCTATGCCCGCTCAGTTATCTGGCGGCGAGCAGCAGCGTGTGGGCCTTGCCCGTGCTCTTGTGAACTCGCCCGACCTTATTATTGCGGACGAGCCTACGGGAAATGTTGACCCGAATATGTCCTATGAAATAGTATCCTTGCTTACCGAAATTAATAAGCGTGGCACCACAGTTCTCATGGTAACCCACGACCATAACCTTGTAAGGGATTTTCAGCACAGGGTTATAATGCTTGAACGGGGAAAAATTGTAGCAGATAACGCCGGAGGTAGTTTCTAATGAAAATCAGTGGTATTAAATACCTAACCGGTGAAGGTGTAAAAAACGCTTGGGTAAACAGGCTTATGACCTTGGCTTCAATCGGCGTGCTTGTTGCGTGCATGGTTATAATAGGTCTTGCTATTCTTATTTCGGAAAATGTGAACAAGGCAATCGGCAACCTTGAACAGCAGAATGTTGTTATGGCATATATGAAGGATTATAGCTGGGCGCTTTACGGAGAGAAGGACACAACTTCCGAAGCCCAATCTTCTGAGGCAACCTCGGATGCCGTCGCAGAGGGCGGAGAGGATGCCGTCGCAGAGGAAGAGGCAGATGTAAACGGAATTAAGCCGAGCGATTATGTCATTCATAACGATGACGAGGCAAAAGCTCTTTGCGATAAAATTGCAAAACTCCCGAATGTTGCATCTGTAACATATGTCACAGGTGATGAAGGACTTGAAAGCGTAAAGAAATCTATGCTTGAGGGTCAGGAAAGCTATTTCACATTCCTTGACGAGGAGTACGGCAATCCTTTGCCGGGGTCGGCTAAGGTTACAATGAAGGATATGTCCCAGTTTGACAGTACCCTCGAGCAGATAAAGCAGATGGACGGTATCAGTGCGATACAGTCTCAAGATGATTTAGCGGACAAAATAACCGCTATTAAGCGCGGTATTACTATTGCAGGCTTTTGGATTATTGTCATTTTAATGGTGATTTCCCTTGTTATAGTTTCAAATACCATAAGGGTCACAATGTACAACCGCAAGCTTGAAATCAGCATTATGAAGGCGGTGGGCGCAACCGATTCCTTCGTAAGAATACCGTTTGTTGTTGAGGGTATCTTAATAGGCGTTATTTCCGCACTTATTGCAGAGGGACTTTTGTACTTCTGTTATCGTGTTGCAACCGAAACAATTATTTCAACACTTGGCACTAATGATATTGTCCGCTACGGCGATGTGGCAGTAATGCTTTTACTTATATTCATAGGTATCGGCGTTTTTGCAGGTGTACTCGGCAGTGTCATTATGATAAGCAAATATCTGCGCCGGGAGGGCAGTGAATTTGCCGCTATTTAACCCGTGTTTTTGGAGGAAAACAATGAAAAAAAGGTATGCTAAGCTAATTTGTGCAGTAATGTCGCTTTTTGTATTTGCGGGCGCTTTTTTCTGTGTACCCTCTTTTGCTGCAACCGAATCGGAGCTTAGGAGCGAGATTGCGAAAATACAAAATGAGCAAAAGCAGCTTAAGTCTCAAATCAGCTCCCTTAAAAGCGATAAAGCAAAGCAACAGCAGTTGAAAACTGCTCTTGAAAAGCAAATGTCATTAGCTCAAAAGGAAATTGACCTTTGCAATCAGGAAATCAACTTAATCAACAGTAAAATCGCCGAAAACAATGCTGAAATAGAAAAGAAAAATGCCGAAATTGAGGCGGACAAGCTGGCTTTCAAAAAGCGCCTGCGTGCGATTTATATGAGCCGCTCTAACAGCAGTGTTCAAATTCTTATGGGTGCTGACGATTTTTCTCAGTTTTTACAGCTTTCTCAGCTCACCTCATCGGTTTCGGCTCGTGATAAGCTTATAATAGAAAAGATTGTTGCAGCTATTGAGGCGCTTGAATCCAAACAGGTTGAAAACAATAAGCTTTTAGAACAGCAAAAGAGCGTTAAAGCAACCATAACCGCTAAACAAAATGATCTTAAGTCTCAAAGCAATGAAATCCAAGCGGTTATTTCAAAAATAAGTAAGGAGCAGAACGCAGCTCAGTCCGAGATGGACAAGAACACAAAAGAGCTTGCAGAGATGCAAAAAGAACTTACTGCAATTCTCAACAGTGCTAATTCGGGAACGAATGTAGTATATGACGGGGGACAGTTCCTCTGGCCGACACCCACCATTACCCGAATTACTTCATATTTTGGACCCCGTTGGGGCACAAACCATAACGGTATTGATATTTCTAACGGCGGCTACGGTGCAAAGATTGTCGCTATTGCAGACGGTGTTGTAACCCGTTCGGTAAAACATTGTACTCACAACTATCGGAAATCAAGTGATTGCTGCGGCATTTCGGGTCAGGGTAAGGGATACGGCAACCATGTCGTAATTGACCACGGACGCGGAACTAACGGCAAAACCTATGGGGCTTATTATGCACATATGTCCTCTGTTACGGTTTCGGCAGGTCAGACAGTCAAAAAGGGTCAAACTATAGGCTATGTGGGCTGTACGGGATTTTCTACCGGACCGCACCTCCATTTTGGTTTAATTGTTAACGGCTCTTGGGTTAATCCTATGAATTATTATACTAAAACCAAATAAAAAGCGCCGTCACCAAAGTCTTCAGCAGGTGGCGGCTTTTTGCAAGGGGTGTAAATCATTAAAGCTTTTAGAGTTATTACCGGGCTTTTGCTTTGCTTATGGATGGCATTGATTTTTTGTTTTTCGTCGCAAAATGCTGATATATCATCACAAACCAGCGGCAGCGTGATAGAGTCGGTTGCGGAAATTTTTTACCCCGGTTTTTCCGATATGACCGATACGCAGCAAAATGAGATAATAGGCACTTTTCAGTTTATTGCAAGAAAGACCGCTCATTTCACACTTTACGCTGTATTGGGCGCACTGTCTTTCTTAAGTGTTATAAGCTACCGAAGCTTAAAATACCGATTGCGGATATTTATAAGTTTGGGAATTTGCCTTTTGTATGCGGCAAGCGATGAGTTTCACCAGATGTTTGTAGCCGGCAGAAGCGGAGAAATTAGGGATGTCTTCATTGATTTTTGCGGGTCTTTGCTTGCAATTACGGTTTTAGCCATTTTGTCAAGAAGCATTAAGCGCATCTATAAAATTATAAGGACGGCGGACTAAATGCAAAATAAAAATTTCAAGCTCAAGTATTTTTACATAGGCCTTACGGCTTTTTTAACCGTTGCCGCCTGTGTGGTATTCTTCTTTTTAATCTACCGTTTGCCCGGAATATTATCTTTTTTAGGCAAAATATTTTCGGTCACACAACCTGTTATAATCGGTCTTGTAATCGCATACCTTGTAAACCCTATTGCCAACTCAATTAACAGCGCTTTACTCAAGCTTTCTAAAAGATATTTTAATAAAAGACCTGAAATTGTCCGTAAAATATCAATGGCGATAAGTGTTATAGGCGCATTAGCCGCTTTTTTGCTTATTTTGGTATTGATTATCTATATGATAGTTCCACAGTTTATTGACAGTATTTCGAGTATGATTAAGGTCTTACCGGATCAGCTTGACGCCTTTATAAAAAATATCTCTACTGAATTTGAACAGAATAAGAATTTACAAACCTTAATCAACACCGTTTACGAATACGAAAAGGATTGGCTTCAGAACGACCTGGCGGGTCTTGTTAATTCCTTTGCAACCTACTTTGCTACCGGTGTTTGGAGCGTTATAAGCTTTCTTAAGAATTTTGCTCTTGGGCTTATTTTTGCTCTCTACATACTCTTTAATAAAGCGCTTCTTATGCGTCAGTTCAGAAAGCTTTTGTATGCCTGTATGAATAATACGGCTGTGGAGCATATATTCAACACGGGCAACAAGGCGCATAAAATATTCAGCGGCTTTATATACGGCAAGCTGCTGGACTCATTTATAATCGGAGTTCTTTGTTTTATAGGCATATCAATTCTTAAAATCCCATATACTATGCTTGTGGCGGTTGTAATCGGCGTAACTAATATAATCCCTGTTTTCGGCCCGTATTTAGGCGGCATACCCTGTGCGGCTCTGATACTCTTGACCGACCCTATTAAGGGACTGTATTTTATAATATTTATAATACTTTTACAGACACTTGACGGTAACTTTATAGGGCCTAAAATACTTGGAAATTCAACAGGACTTTCAGCCTTTTGGGTTGTTTTTGCAATCGTGGTTGGCGGTGGTCTTTTCGGCATAATCGGTATGATTATAGGTGTTCCGCTTTTCGCCGTAATCTATTATTTTGTAACTGCTTTTGTCAATTTCAGGCTTAAGCGAAAAAATCTTTCCACGGAAAGCGATTATTATGATTCGACTGTTAGTGATAAGATTAAGGGAGTAGGCGATTTAAGGGTGGAGATGCCCCTTAATGATCCTCCCGAAACCGATAAAAACTTTTAGATTGCGGGTGGTAGAAATGAGGAAAAAGGATTTACTTACACAAAATACCCAGCTTTTTGATAAAATTTCCGAGGCACAACTGAGTATATCAAGGCTTGAAAAGGAAATTGAAAAACGGGATACCGAAATCGACGGGCTTAAAAAAGAAATTGAAAGCCTCAATGCTAAAATTAACGCAACCGAGCCCCTTAAAGCTCTTGAAAAAAAGGTGATAAAGCAGGCGGCTCTATCGACCGAGGTAGATTACGGTGCATCGGTAATCGGCAAAATTGTGGTTGAGGCGGCTAAATGCTGTAATTCGGTTACCGAGGGCGGTAATCCTGAACTTTCAAAAGAGCTTGTCAACCTAATTCTCGGCAGAACAGAGGTTGCAAAGTCGGAGATTTTAGGCATTGTTTCATCGGATGAAAGCTTTGAAACAAAAAAGCAAAAAATTGACACACAGTATGAAAATGCCGTGGATTATTTTATAAGCGTAACCGCACAGTTAACGGAGGGTTAGTTTTGTTTAAAGAGATAACTGCAAAGGAAATCAAGGATAACCTTATTAAGGCTATTTCCGAGGAATGGATGCTTGTAGCCGCAGGGGACAGGGAAAGGTATAATATGATGACGGCTTCCTGGGGATTTGCGGGTGAGATGTGGGGCAACGACTGTATGATAACGGTTGTCCGTCCCCAGAGGTATACCTTGGAGTTTATAAATAACAGCGATTATTTTACTTTGAGCTTTTACGGAGATAACAAGGATATTCATAAAATCTGCGGTTCAAAATCCGGGCGAGATACAGACAAGACCGCCCTTACAGGGCTCACTCCCGTATTTTCGGATAATACGGTTTTCTTTGAGCAGGCAAAAATGGTTGTTATCTGTAAAAAACAGTATATTCAGCAGATGAGGGTTGATTGCTTTACAGATAAAGAGCCGCTTCGCTGGTATAATGACGATTTACATTATATGATAATCGGTAAAATTGAAAAGGTGCTTATAAAGGAATAGATTTTTAAAGGGCAGTCGGGCGGCTGTCCTTTAAAAATTTATCGAATTCATAAAAAATTCATTATATAGAAGTTGACAATTATAAAATAAAGAAATATAATAGTTAGCAAGCTAACATTTTATATTGAGGGGTGATTCTATGCTACCCGAAAAGCATGTTGGACTTGAGATACGGAATCTTTCAAACCTTATAAGGCGTGATGTCGAAAAGCACGCAGAGGACCTTGAATGTAAACCGAACAAGGGCGTCAGGGGTTGGGCGATTGATTATTTTTACGAAAATCGGGACAGGGATATTTTTCAAAAGGATTTTGAGGAAAAGTTTTCAATACGCCGCTCAACTGCGAGCAATATTCTAAAGCTTATGGAAAAAAACGGCCTTATAGCAAGGGAAAGTGTAGCAAACGATGCAAGACTCAAAAAGATTGTATTAACCGAGAAGGCAATAAAAGTCCATCAATGTATATTAGAGGACATTGAAAAAAGAGAGAAAAAACTGAGAAAAGGTCTTACCGATGAGGAAATTGATGCCTTTTTCTCTATAATTCAAAAAATCAAATCAAATATTCAAGAATAATTCTATTTTTCATCAAAGGAGACCGCCTATGATTAAAACACTTATGAGCTGCGTAAGGGAATATAAAAAGCTTTCCGTACTCACTCCGATTTTTGTATCGGTTGAGGTTATAATGGAATGTATAATCCCTTTCTTTATCGCAAAGCTTATTGACCATATCGAAAACGGTACAGATATGAAAATGATATTCGCTTATGGCGGGGCGCTTGTGCTTTTAGCCTTTGTTTCGCTATTTTTTGGGGCGCTTGCGGGAAGTACCTGCGCTACGGCATCTGCGGGATTTGCTAAGAATTTAAGACACGATTTATATTATAAGGTGCAGGATTTTTCTTTTTCCAACATAGATAAATTCTCAACATCAAGTCTTGTAACACGCCTTACCACCGATGTTACAAATGTGCAGAATGCTTATATGATGATAATAAGAACGGCAATCCGTGCGCCGTTTATGCTGATATTTGCAATAATAATGGCCTTTGCAATGTGCCCGCAGTTATCTACGGTATATGTGGCAATCGTGCCGTTTTTAGCCTTTGCGCTTTTTACAATTATCAAAAAGGCAATGCCCCTTTTCGACGGCGTTTTCAAAAAGTACGATAAGCTTAATAATTCTGTTCAGGAAAATGTTAAGGGTATGCGGGTTGTAAAGTCCTTTGTCCGCGAGGATTACGAAAAGCAAAAATTTAATGCGGCGGCAGACGATGTTTGCGCCGATTTCACAAAGGCGGAAAAGCTTGTGGCTCTAAACCATCCGATTATGCAAATTGCAATTTATGTAGCAATGGTTGCAGTATCCTTCTTGGGCGCAAAGCTTATCATAAACAGTGGCGGCAGTACTATGGGTGTGGGGGAGCTTTCAAGCCTGTTTACCTACGGTATGCAGATTCTTTCAAGCCTTATGATGGTATCTATGATATTTGTTATGATAACAATATCAAATGCTTCAATGCAGCGTATATATGAGGTTCTGAAAGAGGAAAGCACTATAAAAAATCCCGAAAATCCCGTAAAAACGGTTGCGGACGGCAGTATCGATTTTGATAATGTTTCCTTTAAGTATCACGAGGGTGCAGAAAAGTTTGCCCTTACCGATATAAATCTACACATTAAATCGGGAGAAACTATAGGTATTATCGGTGGTACGGGAAGCAGTAAAACCTCGCTTATTCAGCTGATTTCCCGCTTTTATGACGCAACAAAGGGGAGCGTTTCGGTAGGCGGAGTAAATGTTAAGAATTATGATATTGAGTCTCTCCGTAACGAGGTTTCGGTTGTTTTGCAGAAAAACATCCTCTTTTCGGGCACCATTAAGGAAAACCTTCGCTGGGGCGATAAAAATGCCTCGGATGAGGAAATTGTAAGGGTCTGCAAATTGGCTCAGGCGGACGAATTTGTAAATTCCTTCCTCGACAAGTACGATACCCACATTGAGCAGGGGGGTACTAATGTTTCGGGAGGACAAAAGCAGAGACTCTGTATTGCAAGAGCACTTCTTAAAAAGCCCAAAATACTTATTTTGGACGACTCCACAAGCGCGGTGGACACCAAGACCGACAGCCTTATAAGAAAAGCCTTTGCAAGCGAAATACCGGACACTACGAAAATTATAATCGCACAGCGTATTTCCTCAGTACAGGAAGCCGACCGCATTATTGTAATGGACGACGGACAGATTAGCGCTGTAGGAACGCACGACGAGCTTCTTAAATCCAACGAGATTTACAAAGAGGTAT
>CAJGCQ010000034.1 GCA_904501875.1 Clostridiaceae bacterium
CTAAAATTGTCGTTTCCAGATAAAAGATAAGAGAGAAGAAATAAGAGAAAAGGTGCTTTGCTACGCAAAGCGTTGATATAAAGAGTGAATTATGATATAATTCATTTAGAGGTGAACATAATGAACAGTCCATTACTCGAAAAATCACTTGAATTTGCAACACAAATTGTTTTATTTTATGAGGCATTTTCTAAAACAAGAAAAGATACAACTATTGCAAAACAATTACTACGCTCTGCCACCAGTGTTGGAGCAAACATAAATGAAGCTGTTTATGGTAACAGCAAAGCTGATTTCATTTCTAAATTACATATTTCCCTTAAAGAAACAGGCGAAAGTATTTATTGGCTTAAACTTTTAAAAAGAACAAGTTTAATTGATTATGATTTTGATAGTTTGCTTTCACTTGCAGAAGAAATAAAAAGAATGTTAATAGCATCATTAAATACGGCAAAGGAGAATTCAAAATGACATTTGATTTTGATTCTCTTTCAAAAGAGTTTAAAACATTTTATGATGCTTTTTCTCCCGAAACTTATAGTATTTCTATGGGGCGTTCGGCGGAGTATGCTGCTATAGAGTTTGATAACCTCTCTGATAAAGAAAAATCATTAATTGATGAATGGTTTCTTGAACTTTTCGAAGAAGAAAAAGATTATTATGGTATTCCTTATCTTTGGGTTATTGAAAAATTAAAGGATGTTCGTTTCATTCCATTGATTAAAAATTATTATAAAAGGTTAAAAAAGCGACACAAGAAAATCGTTGAAACGAACATAGATGGCAAAACAATTAGGGCACGCTCAAATTTCACAAGCGAGTTAGTTTTGTGTAAAAAAGTTATAAAAGCGCTTAAATCCCAAAAAGGAAAAATATGTAGAGGTTCGAACACATAGGATAAAATTTGAAAACACTTCGGATTTGTGCTACCCTTCCAAAACAGACACCGCCATAGGCGGTGTTTTTGTTTTGGTGGGAGATGGCAGTATAGGAGAAACACACGGTTCGGCGACGCAGCCGCAAAGCCGCGATAGGTTTTGCGGACTGCCAAAGTCTCGAGTACAGCAATTTTTTCGGTAACACTCGCAAGTGTTCGAAAAAATGCTGAACGCAGAGTATCCACCATCTCCCACCAAGAAAGAACAAATTCGAACAACCTGTTTTCTATGAGGGTGTGGTTGGGTTTGTTCTTTTGTTATAAGGTGTAAAAAAATGGATAGTCAATTACGGCTATCCATTTTCTTTTTATATAGGTTATTTTCGGCTATTTTTTCTTGCTCGGATTTCCACTTTTCGAAGTGCTCTTGATCCTCTTTTCTTTCATGAAACGAACAATACTTGGAGGCAAGGAACGAGCCCCCATATTTTTTTATTACAGATAATGCAAAAAATCATAAAACGAAATTTTCACCGATTTTGTAATGAATCATATTATGATAATGAAGTAAATATCTTCAATATTTTTATACGGGAGGCTTTTATATATGGCTGATTTAAAAAACGGTTGCCCGCCCGAAAACGGCGGATTCAAGGAAGCCGTATGTGTTGATGCGGGCAGAGTCTACGACTCTTGCTGTGATCGGGATTGCCTTGAGGATCTTCGTTGCTTCTTTTTGCCCGAGGATCAGGGGCTGATTTGCAACGCAATAAGCGTAAGACTGCGCTCGGCGGAGGTACTTAATGTTTTCATCGATGTAGAGCCGGTGAATTTCAACAAGGGGTTCTTTTCCTGCGACCTGACCTTCTTTTTCCTTTTGGAATTTGATGTCTTCACCGCACCCCATTCCTGCCCGCAGTGCATAAGGGGTATATCCTCTTATTCAAAGAAGGTAATTCTTTTTGGAAGCGACGGCAATGTAAAGATTTTCACAAACAAAATGAATGACGAAGAAAGCTGTGAAACAAAGACCCGCAGAAGCGATAATATGCCTAAGTGTGTTGTTCAGGCGGTTGACCCGATTCCGCTGTCTGCACATATCGGCCAAATTTACGACTGCTACGAAAACGTACGCTGTATACCCAAAAGCATATGCGACCAAATAGGCGGCAATGTGGTGACCGACCTTCATAAAGGCGACCCTGCCGTTTATGTAACCCTTGGACTTTTCACAATAGTACAGCTTATAAGAAATGTGCAGATGTTAATACCTGTTTACGATTTCTGTATCCCCGAAAAGCAGTGCGATTATTCCACCGACCGCCCCTGCGATACCTTTAAGAAAATTAAATTCCCCACCGATGACTTCTTCCCGCCACGCCCCTGCGATGAAGATACTCACAGCTGTGGATGCGGTATGTGGGACCAAGAGACCGAGGACAGCGACGAATAAACCAAAAAAATATCGGGACGGCTCACACCGTCCCGATTAAAACATTAGTCTTATTCAAGTTTAACCGAAAAAATATCCTGCGGAAAAATAACCTATAACAATCAGTGCGATTGCCGAAGCCGTGTAGAGCATTGCACGGAAAAATGCGGTTTTGGCACTTAACTTTCTATTCTGCATAAAAGCCACCTCGGAATTATTATTCCCGAAATATGGCAAAATTATTACATTGGAGGGGAGCCTATGACGGTGTATAAAATCGGCCGGAAAAAGCTTAAAATCACCCTTACCGACAGCGAAGTGATTTCCTTTTTCGGTACATACAGGGGGCTTGACTCGGTAAACAATGAGGCAAGGCTTGCCGTGGGGCTTCTTTTAAAGAAAAGCCTTTCGGAATACGATACCGAGCTTGACGGTAGGCTTTTGGTTGAAATACGGGCACGTGAAAACGCGGGGTGCGTAATAACCGTTTCATCTGCTGAGTCATCACGGAGAAACCTTAAAGGCTCCACGATTATGTTTGAATTTGCGGATGCCGCCGCCTTAATAGGCGGAGCAGTGCGCCTTTACAAAAGCCGATTTTTTGAGGGTAGCAGTCTTTATAAAATGCCTCACACATACCGCCTTATCGTAACAGCACGGGGGGAGAGGGATTTTTACTTTATGAATGAATTTTGCCTTAGGAAAAGCGACAGCGATATTGAAGCCGCATATACTAAGGAGCACGGAAGGCTGATTTGCGAAAAAAATGCAGTACAAAGGCTGGGCAGAGCCTTTATCTAAACCTCTTTCCCCGACGGAAAACATAATTATCAAAGCCGCTGTCGGCTTCAAGGCGTTTTGCGGTACCTAAAACCACGCAGTCAAGCGGGTTTGCGGCTATAGACACAGGCATACCCGTTTCCTCGGCGATAAGCTCAGCAAAGCCCCTAAGAAGTGCGCCGCCGCCTGTAAGGGTAATGCCTCGGTCGATTATATCCGCCGAAAGTTCGGGCGGGGTTTTTTCAAGCGTAAGCCTTATAGTATCTATTATTTGGGAAATGGGGTCGATCATAGCGTTGCGTACCTCTTCGGAGGTGATGATTACATTTTTAGGAAGACCGTCAACCTGATTCCGTCCCCTAATTTCAATGGAGGTTTCGTTTTCGTAGGGCTTTGCAGAGCCAATCTCTATCTTAATCTGTTCGGCAGTGCGCTCGCCTATAAGCAGGTTGTGCTTTTTGCGGACATAGTTAATAATCGCCTCGTCCAGGTCATCGCCCGCAACACGGATTGACTGAGCCGTCACGATATCGCCCAGCGAAATTACCGCAACCTCGCTTGTGCCGCCGCCCACATCGACTACCATACTTCCCGCCGCATTCCATACGGGAAGACCGGCACCCACTGCCGCCGCCATAGGCTCTTCTACCAAATCAACCTCGGTAGCGCCCGCCTGCTTTGCCGCATCGTAAACCGCACGGCTTTCAACCTCAGTAACACCTGCGGGAATACATACAACCATTCTGACCCTTGAGAAAACAGAGCCTTTTAAAGCCTGCCTTATAAATCTTTTAAGCATTGCCGCAGTGACATCAAAATCGGCTATAACACCGTCTTTAAGCGGTCTTACCGCCACTATAGAACCGGGAGTTCTGCCTATCATTTCCTTGGCCTGTGTACCCACGGCACGCACGGCATCATTTCTTATATCGTATGCCACAACCGACGGCTCACGCATTATAATACCCTTACCCTTAACGCAAACAAGGGTATTTGCTGTACCTAAATCCACACCTATATCTCTCGTAAACATATTAAAACTCCCTTATATTAATCACTTTAGTATTTCCGCTTTATTGCGGAACTATAAGCTCAATTGCATTGTGCAAATTAGAAATCACGATTTCCTCTTCACCCTTGGCATATTCGCCGTCAAGGGTCCAGGAAAGCCCGTCTCCACCTGTAACGGTTACCGAGTTGGCGGTGAAAAACTCAATTCCCTCTTTAGCAAAATCACGCTTTAAGATTCCGTCTATTATGGGCTGAAGCTTTAAAATATTATCGGGGTTTTTTATAAGCAGCACTTCAAACTGCCCGTCATTAAGCTTTACTACCGATTCGTCAAACTTAACTATTGCCCCCACCGACATTGAGTTTGATACCGCACCGAAAAGGAAATCGCCCTCTATTTCCCGTTCCTTGGTTTTAAACTTCAAGTGGACAGGCTTTATATTGCCAAGGCTCTTGATTCCCTCAAAGAAGTACGCCGCCTGACCCAGCACATTTTTAATATCCTGCGGGGCTGAATAGGAAGCGTCGGTAAAGGCACCGAATGAGGCGGTGTAGGCAAAATACCTGTCGCCGAACCTGCCCATATCAAGCTGAATTTTTTTACCCGTCGTAATATCCTTGGCGGCTTTGGGTATGCTTTTTGCAATACCAAGACCCGACGACCACTCATTCAGTGTGCCTGAGGGTATATAGCCGAGGGTGATATGAAGTTTCGACTGCATAAGACCTGTTATAACCTCGTTTAATGTGCCGTCCCCGCCGCAGACAACTATTCTGTCATACTCATCTTCCCGCAAGGCACAAACACAGTCTGTCGCATCGCCCCGAGCCTTTGTGGGGTAAACTGTTACGGTGTAACCGCCGTTTGACAGAGTCTCAACCACCCTTAAAAGCTCTGTGCGCATTTTTGCCCTGCCCGAGCAGGGATTTACAATAAGTAAAAGTTTTTTGTTCATAGCTTTTTCCTCTTTATCTTTAGGCTGACTCTCGCCAGCTTAATCTATCGGTATTGTAGCCGCCGCATTAAGTGATGAGTCTCCTATATTACCGTCCTTAAATTCGTAAAACGCCTGAACGCCCACCATTGCCGCATTGTCGCCGCAGTACTTAAGCTCGGGGAAATAAAGGCTTATGCCCTTAGGCCTACATTCATCAGCCAATCTGGTTCGAAGCTCGCTGTTTGCCGAAACTCCCCCCGCCACTGCAAGGGTTTTGTAGCCGTATTTTTCCGCAGCCTTAAGGGTTTTATCTATTAGCATATCGCATACCCTTTGCCGCACCGTTGCGCATACAACCGGCACATCTATCTCTTCGCCCTTTTGCGCCGAGTGGTTTACAAGGTTCACCACTGCGGTTTTAAGGCCCGAAAAGCTGAAATCAAACTCCCCTGAGCTCACCTTCGGGAAGGGCAGGGGGTATTTTTTGGGGTCTGCCTTTGTAGCTATCTTATCGAGGGTTACTCCGCCGGGATAAGCTAAGCCCATGGCTCTTGCCGTCTTGTCAAAGCATTCGCCCGCCGCATCATCTCTTGTGCCGCCTAATATTTTAAACTTTGTGTAATCGGTAACCTCGGCTAAAACCGTGTTTCCGCCCGATACCAAAAGGCATAAAAAGGGGGGCTTTAGCTCGGGGTTATGGATGTAATTCGCCGCTATGTGGGAGCGCAGGTGGTGAACGGGGATGAGGGGCTTGTTAAGCGCAAGGGACAGCCCCTTTGCAAAATTTACCCCCACAAGCAAAGCACCAATAAGTCCCGGTGCAAAGGTGACTGCCACCGCATCTATATCCGAATAGGTGATACCCGCCGCTGCCAGTGCGTCCGAGCAGACTGCGGAAATCGCCTCGGTATGCCGGCGGGAGGCTATTTCGGGCACAACCCCGCCGTATATTCTGTGCTCCGCAATTTGGGTTGAAACAATGCTTGAAAGCACCTGCCTCTCCTCGGTAACCGCTGCGGCGGTTTCGTCACAGGAGCTTTCAATCGCCAATATTTTCATAGGAAAACCTCTTTGTCATAATAAGTGCATCTTCTAAGGGGAGCCTGTAAAAATTTTTCCGTCTGCCCTCTTCTTTGAAGCCTGTTTTTTCATAAAGGGAAACCGCCTCGGTATTAGAGGGGCGGACCTCAAGGGATACAAAGCTCAGCTCCTTCTCTTTGGCAAACTCGAAAACCTTATTAAGTAAAGCCTTTGCCACTCCCCTTCGCCTAAACTCGGGGAAAACCGCAATGTTGGTGATATATCCCTCGTCTATAACCGCCTTTATGCCTATGTAACCTGCAATCAGGTTATCGGTTTCGGCAATAAAAAACCTTGTGCCCAAGCGGTAGGCCTCAAGTATGCCCTCCTCGCTCCAAGGCTCCGAAAAGCATAATTCTTCAAGCCTTGCAATATCCTTTATATGTTTAGGGGCTATAGGCACTATAGATATATCGCTGAAAAAGCCGTCCTTAATAAGTATGTCAATCGCCGCAAAAATTTCTTCTCGGCAACGGCGGTAGGTTTCAATGCTTCCGCCGAATGGGTCGGGAATACCGTCACCTAAGAAATAGAGCTTGTTTTCAGACACTCCCGCCGATAAAAGCACCGCCTTGTGGGAGGGGGAGAGGCAGATTATTTTATCCGCCAAGCTGATATCCCTATCCGTTATCTGCTTTGAGATGTGACTGCCGATATCAATGCTTGCCTCCGCCATAGCTGTTTTGGAGTTAAGGCTTACAGGGGAGCCATCCGATGCTATACCTCGGCTCGACACCGTCACGCCCTCTATTCCCTTGGATTTTAAATACCCCTCCGCCATAGGGCTTCGGCAGGTATTGCCCGTGCATACAAATAATATATTCATTATCCCTTCGCCTCAAGCCAGGTTTTGCCCGAATGTGCATCGGCAGTAAGCCTTACGGCAAGGTCTGCTGCGTTTTCCATTTCGGTTTCCAAAAGGCGGCATACATTTTCAGCATCCTTACGGTCGCATTCCACTATCAATTCATCGTGTACCTGCAAAATAAGTCTTGCCGTGGGTACATCTGTTTTGAGCCTTTCAAATACCCTTATCATAGCAAGCTTAATAATATCGGCGGCAGTCCCCTGAATAGGGGCGTTCCTTGCCGCGCGCTCGCCGAAGGCACGCAAATTGCCGTTGGAGCTTGAAAGCTCGGGCAGTCTTCTGCGCCTGCCGTAAAGGGTGGTAACGAAGCCGTTGTTCTTTGCGTCTTCAATGGTTTTTTCCATATACTCTGCAACCTGAGGGTAGGTGGCAAGGTAATTTTTTATATAACTGTCCGCTTCGGCTCTCGTTACGCCGATATCCTTTGAAAGGGAGAAGGCGCCGATGCCGTACACAATGCCGAAATTTACCGCCTTTGCACGGCTTCTCAGCTCTGGGGTCACCATATCAATAGTCAGGCCGAAGACCTGCGAGGCGGTGACTGTGTGAATATCCGTGCCGCTTCTAAAGGCTTCTATCATATTTTTATCCTTTGCAATGCTTGCTAAAACTCTAAGCTCAATTTGAGAGTAGTCTGCATCGCAAAGCACTCTGCCCTCAGGTGCGGTAAAATATCCCCGAAGTCTTCTCCCCTCGGCGGTGCGCACGGGAATATTTTGTAAATTCGGCTCAAGGGAGCTTATTCTGCCCGTTCTCGCCTCGGTTTGATTAAAGGTGGAATGTATCCTGCCGTCAGCGGCGACGCAATCCTGAAGACCGTCTGTATAGGTGGATTTAAGCTTTGCAAGCTGGCGGTATTCGAGCAACAGACCAACCGCAGGGTGAGCATATCGAAGACTCTCCAAAACCTCGGCATTAGTGCTGTATCCGCTTTTTGTTTTTTTCTTGGCGGGAAGACCCAGCTTTTCAAAAAGTGCGACACCTAACTGCTTTGGAGAATTAAGGTTAAATTCATACCCTACAAGGGAAAAGATTTCCTTTTCGATAACCTCAATGCGATTACGGAGTTCTTCGGAGAGGCTTTTAAGCCCCTTAGTGTCCACCAAAAAGCCGCAAAGCTCCATATCGCCAAGCACCCTTGCAAGGGGCAGTTCGATTTCATCAAGGAGTTTTCGCTGATTGGTGTTATCAAGCTCCTTTTCGAGTCTGTCACAGCAGACCGAGAAAAGACAGGCGTTTTTAATTTCGTTATCGCTCTCGCCCTCAATTTCGGGAGCGGGGGAGGAGTATTCGCTTATAAGCCTATCGGCAGAATAGGAGGAAGCCGATGGGTTTATAAGGTAAGCCGCCAACATTGCGTCAAACACAACACCGCAGGTCTTTGAATATGCCTTATATAAATTCTTGTAATCGTAAACTCTTTTTTTAACCGAGCCGTTATTTAAGACGCTTTCAAGCGTTTCTTCAGTTGCTTCTGCAACCTTCCCGTCAAAAACAATAAAGTGCTTTCCGTTCTCGGAATATATATCTGCCATATCGGCGGGGGTGCATTCTTCCGCTACGCAAAACTTTTTTGCATCCGAAAAATCGAGGGGGGATTGGATATCCGCACTGTTGGGGGTAAGGCCCATTTTTTCCATAAGCTTAAAGAACTCAAGACTTGTCATAAGTCGGGAAAGTCCCGATTTGTCCTGCGGTTTTGTCTTATAGGAAGAAATATCGCCGTTGATGGGTGCTTCTTTACAAATTGTGCCAAGCTTTCGGCTTAAATATGCACTTTCTTTGCCGTCGGCAAGCTTTTGGCGAACGGAGGCCTTAATATCGAGCGCATCAAGGTTTTCATATATATAATCAATGCTGTGAAAGCGTGAAATAAGGTCGGTTGCGGTCTTTTCACCCACCCCCGCAACACCGGGGATGTTGTCCGAAGAGTCCCCCATAAGGCTTTTAAGCTCAATCATTTCTTTCGGGGTAAGGCCGTACTTCTCAAAAAGCGCCGCTTTATCGTAATTAATAATTTCAGGCTTGCCCATTTTGGTTGCGGCAAGCAGTACCCTTGTTGAATCGGAGATTAATTGCAATGAATCTCGGTCACCGGTGGCTATTACGCATTCGTCACCGCTTTTCTCACAAAGAGCAGACAAAGTCCCCAAAATATCGTCCGCCTCGTAGGTCTCGCACTCTATGCAGGTATATCCCGCAAGGGTCAGCCATTCCTTCATAATGGGTAACTGCCCCGCTAACTCCTCGGGCATACCTTTGCGCCCCGCCTTGTATTCGGCGTACATTTTGTGGCGGAAGGTGGGCGCCTTAAGGTCGAACGCAATAGCTATCCCGTCGGGCTTTTCGAGTTCCGTAAGCCTATTTAAAATATTAATAAAACCGTAAACGGCGTTTGTATATCTGCCGTCCTTAGTGGTAAGCAGCTTGATGCCGTAAAACGCACGGTTGATTATACTGTTGCCGTCAAGTGCCAGCAGCTTCAAAAAAACTCCCCCAAAATGCAATATATAATTTATTATACCATTATTTTCTTCATATGTCATTAAATTTTTTTGAATTATTTATACTTTTAGAATCAGGCGCTTCAGTTTGAGAACGGACAGACAAAATTAATAAATCGCCTCACTTGTTAAATCAGCTGGTGTATAAATTCATAGTGACGAGCGTTCATTATAAATTATTGGCGAATTTTTAAAATTTTGGATTGAAAATTTACAAAAATATGATATAATGTAAATATACGGGGACTTAGCTCAGCTGGTCAGAGTGCCTGCTCGACACGCAGGAGGTCGCGCGTTCGATCCGCGCAGCCCCCACCAAAAAACCCTCAGACGATAGTCTGAGGGTTTTTTACTTTTTACTTCTTCATTTTTCACTATTCACTCTCCAATCGCACGCATATTCGGGATTTTTGGCAGGTAATAAGTAATAGTGAATAGTGAAAGAGTATTTTTTCTCTTTCATTTAAATGCTTTGGCTAAAGAAAAGTTTAAAAACCTAATATGCCTGACCGACGGCTAATATATATCTAAGCCTTTGTTATATAATCCAATTATTGAAGTCCTTATCCTTTGTCATCAGGTCGGCAACGGTGTAGGAATCAAAAAATTCGTTTAGCACTCTGTTTAACTCCTTCCACATAGGAAGCGTGCGGCAGTTTTCGGAAAAAGCGCAGGGGGGAGCGTCGGGCTTTAAGCAGGAAACGGGGGCGAGCGTACCTTCGGTAATGGTAAGGATTTCGCTCACCTTATATTCATCAGGCTCGCGGCTTAAGCGGTAGCCGCCGCCCTTGCCGTGAGCACCCTTAACAAGACCCGCTTTTGAAAGGCCGGTCATTATTCCTTCAAGATATTTTTGTGATATATTCTGTCTTTCGGTTATGGCCTTTAAGGGAATAAAGCCCTCGCCCTCGTGCTCTGCAAGGTCGATCATAACCCTTAAAGCATAACGCCCTCTCGTTGATATTGTCATAGCTTACTGAGAAAACAGCGGGGTGGACAAATATCTGTCGCCCGTATCGGGAAGCAGCACCACAATGGTTTTGCCTGCATTTTCTTCACGCTTTGCAAGCTCCACCGCCGCATACAGCGCCGCACCCGAGGAAATTCCTACAAGCACGCCCTCGTTTCTTCCGATTTCCCTGCCGAAAGTGAAAGCATCCTCATTTTCTACGGGCAATATTTCATCATAAATTTCGGTATCAAGCACCTCGGGAACAAAGCCCGCACCGATACCTTGAATTTTGTGTGCACCGGACGGCTCACCCGAAAGCACGGC
>CAJGCQ010000035.1 GCA_904501875.1 Clostridiaceae bacterium
GAAATCACCGTGATTTCCGACAGTATGATAGGCAGTATTTCAAAAGAGTACGATGCGGTTATTATACCGGCACCCACCACCGACTTTTTAGGCTCTGAGCTTGAGGCTCTCTCGGAATTCCTCGATAATGACGGAAAGCTCGATAAGGGACTTATCTTCTTTGCCGACGCATCAGCGCCGTATCTTACGAATTTTTATGATTTCCTTGGAGAATGGGGAATTGCCGTAGGCGAAGGAATAATGTTTGAAACAGATTCGCGTTACCGTAGCCCTGATGACCCGATGACTCTTATAACATTCCCCACAAGCAGCGATAATGATATTACAAAGGGTATGAATCTCTGTATTACAGGCTATAATGTGCCTATTACCGCCGCTTTTGAAGCCGAGGGCCGTATTACCGTAACCTCGCTTATGAGCACACCCGAAACGGTGGTGGCAGCTCCCGTAGGAACAGCCGCTAATTGGACCGGTGCAGACGAGTATCCAAAACAGAGTTATTCATCTGTAGTTCAGTCGAAAACCGTAAACTATGACAGTGACAACAATGAGCTTAAAAGCTATGTTTTTGCTTTCAGCAGCCTTGAGTTTATTTATTCCTCCTATAACGAGCAGTCCTCAGTTTCAAACAAGAATATAACCCTTGCCGCAGCAGAACGGGCAGTGGGAGCTGAGGATACAGGCATTTCCTTTGTTTCAAAGACCATAACAAATGAAAGCTTTTCGGATTCAGTAACCGAATCTTCATTAAGAGTTGTAAGGGCTATATTTATGATTATATTCCCGATTGCCTGTGTTGTTATAGGTATTTACATCTTTATTAGGAGAAAGAATGCGTAATGAGTGATTTTCCCGAAAAAGAAAATATAGTTGAGGAAATTTTACAGTCGGAAACCGAATCTGCGTCCGGGGACGAAGGCTCAACCGTCTTTTCTGACCCTGCAGAGCATAAAAAAACAACTGTAAGACATAAGAAAAAGCTTTTGCCCGTAATCATTTCAGCCGTTCTTGCTGTTGCTGTACTTGCGGGAGGAACGGTTGCGGTTATAAAGCTAATACCTGAACGCGAAGAGGGCTCTTCCTCGCCTTCTATCGAGACTATAAAGGTAATCGATGAGAATTCGGATGATTATAAAACGGTTACCGTTACAAACGAAAACGGCACCTTTAAGCTGTATTCGGCAGAAGAGACTGTCGAAACCGATTCTTCCAACTCGTCGGGCTCAACGACCGAAATTAATTGGTACCTTGACGGCTACGATAAGGAACTTGTCGATTCTTTGACTATTGGCAATATTGCGGGGGATGCCGCTTTGCTTTCGGCTTCAAGAGAAATCACCTCTAAAACTGCCGCTGAGTGCGGTCTTGAAGCACCTGTGATTAAGGTGGATGTCGTTAAAAATGACGGCTCGGAATTTTCAATATTAGTGGGAACCGAATCACCTGACGGCACGGGAATTTATGTTAAGCTTTCAACTGATGACAAAATATATGTAACAGAAAGCACCGTTAAGGATAATTTTACCTTTGATGCACTGAGTCTTGCTGAAAAAAGTCAGGTGCCCGCCGTTACCGTGACCGACGCTATGGCGGATTATACCGAAGATGGAGAGCTCACCTCCTTTGATACAATAACCCTTACAGGCAAAAATTATCCTGAAAAGGTAGTTTTAACACCTAATACAGACGAAATTTTTTCGGATTATGCCTCTTATTTGGTGGTTTCTCCCACAAAGAGAATTGCCGATAATGTTTCGGATATATTCGGCCTTTTTAAAAACGGCGTTTCGGCTTCGGGCGCATACTCCTTTGACGATTCCGTCGCTGCCCGTAAACAACTTGGCCTTGATAATCCCGACCTTACTGCTACAATAAAAATCGGTTCCTTTACTACCGCTTATCTCTTTAAACAGCAGGAGGACGGCAACTATGCAATATGGTATGACGGCGCAAAGCTTATAAAAAAGATAACGGTGGCCAATATTCCCTTTATCGATTACAAAACCACCGATTATTATGCTGATTGGGTCTGCTTACAGTCAATCAGAGAGTTGTCGAATTTTACGGTGAAAACACCGGATAAAACCTATGAATTTGACATTGTTTACGATGACAGCGAGGATGCAGAGGAAACCTATGTTATCACCTATGAGGGTGAAAAGCTTATCACCAAAAATTTTCAGAACTTTTATGAAGTGTGTATCAGGCTTTCCTGCTCGGATTATACGATTGAAAAGCTTGGCGGAGAACCAGAAATATCGCTGATTTTCTCATATTCAGAGCCTTCACGCAATGCTGTTACCGTAGATTTTGTAAAATCAAGCGAAACCAAATATCAATACAGCATCAACGGTACGGATATGGGAAAGGTGAATGCTACTGAATTAAAAAAAGTTTTGAGACTGATTGAAAAGGTCGCAAATGGAGAAACTATAGATTCACAGTATTGATAAAAAACAGTTGATAAAATAAAACTTTTAGCTTAAAATATGAAAGCAGTAGGGGCTGTGCTTTCGGAATGAAAAGCGCAGCCCGATTTATTGCGTTGTAAAATTTTTTAAAGGATGATATGAAATGTCCCAAAAAAAATACGATGTTGCAATAATTGGCGGAGGAATAGGCGGACTTATGGCGGCTTACCGTCTGCACAAGAATATTCCCGATATTAAAATTGTAATTACCGAACGGGGAAATACCCTTGAAAACAGGCGTTGTCCTGCAGGTAAGAACAATACCTGCGTACACTGTAAGCATTGCTCTATTACGAGCGGTTATGCGGGAGCAGGTGCCTTTTCGGACGGTAAATTCAATCTCGGTACGGCATACGGCGGAACTCTTGGCGAGGAGCTTGGTGACGACACTGCTAATAAATATATAGATGAGGTAGATAAGATTTTAAATACCTACTGTACCTCGGGCGAGCCTAAGGTTTACAAATCAAACGAAGCCTTAAAGCTTAAATGCTTACAAAACAATCTGCGTTTGCTTGATATGAATGTAAAGCACTTGGGTACGGATAAGAACTTCATCACAATGCAGAATCTTATCCGTGCGTTGGCAGAGGACGGCACAGAAATGTTGGCTTTCTACGACTGTGAAAGGGTAGAGAAGACCGACGGCGGATATAAGCTTTGCTACACAAACGGCGAGACTATTGAAGCTGAGAAGATAATTATAGCTACGGGACGCGGCGGCGCAAACTTTGTTGCGGATTTTTGCCGTACCTTCGGCGTGCATATGCGTTCAAACCATATTGATATTGGCGTAAGGGTAGAGATGAAGGATATAATCTGGAAGGAATTTTCCGACCAAATTTACGAGCCGAAAATTCTTTACAAAACAAAGACCTTTGAAGACCGCTGCCGTATGTTCTGCTTTAATAAGGGGGGACTTGTCTCTGCTGAGAATAACCACGGAATTATAACCGCTAACGGTCACTCCTTTGCCGATAACGACAAGAAGACCGATAACTGCAACTTTGCAATTCTTTCGAGTATTCGTTTTACCGAGCCCTTTAATCAGCCCACCGAGTACGCCGAGAGTATTTCACGCCTTGCTAATATGATAGGAAACGGCAATGTGCTGGTTCAGCGCTTCGGCGATTTGGTGCGCGGCAGAAGAACAAATGACCACAGATTAGGTCAAAACACCGTCACTCCTACTCTAAAGGCTACTGCGGGTGATATTTCCCTTGTGCTTCCCCATAGAATATTGACCAATATTATTGAGACGGTTTATGCATTAGACCGAGTGGCTCCGGGAACTGCAAATGACGATACCCTGCTTTACGGCTGTGAAAGCAAATACTATTCAATCCGCCCCGTGTTTATGAACGAAAAATTCGAGCTTATTGACGGTGTTTACATTATTGGCGACGGCAGCGGTATCTGCCGAGGACTTTCTCAATCTGGTGCTATGGGCATATATGTTGCTGACTGTATTGCGGAAATTAGACATTAGAATTTAGAAGGCGGGTGCAAGCACCCGCCTCTTTGTTTCTTCTGATATAAAATTTTATTATCGCTGTTTTTTCGACAATTTGCCCTTTTTAGATATACTTAAATTGTAAATATGAACAAATTTAAAAAAAGAAATTCTATTTTGTTGACTTTGGCGGGGTAATGTGATACGATAACATTGTATTATTTAATATCTGCCAGTATAGGTTTGGATGTATGGCCCAAATGTTTCTACCGCACGCCACTAAGCTGCGACTATTGGCTTTCGGACAAGCTTAATTGGTAGACTTATAGGTATAGGTCTGCTTTTTTTAATAGATGAGCAACTGTAATAAATAAAGGAGTACCGTAATAGATGGTAGCTTTGGAGAAAAAGATACTTAAAGAGGGTAAGGTTTTGCCCGGCAATATTTTAAAGGTTGGCTCATTTTTAAATCATCAGATTGATGTTGACTTTATTATGGAGATGGGCAAGGAAATAGCAAGACTTTTCGGCAACGAAAAGGTCACAAAAATCCTTACTATCGAAACCTCAGGTATTCCTATAGCCTTTGCGGCGGGAGCGGCATTGCATATTCCCGTTGTTTTCGCCAAAAAGCATAAGACAAGCAATGTCTCGGGCGATGTATATAAAACAGTGGTCCATTCATATACCCACGGTACGGATTATACCGTTGTTGTCGAAGGCGATTATTTAAGCGATAAGGATAATGTGCTTATTGTAGACGATTTCCTTGCAAACGGCAAGGCTTTAAAGGGACTTCTTGATATTGTCGCTCAGGCAGGCGCTTCTTCCGTAGGTGCTGTCTGTGCTATCGAAAAAGGCTTTCAGCACGGCGGGGACGAGCTTCGTGATTATGGTATAAGGGTTGAATCTCTTGCCATAATAGACAGTATGGAGGACGGCAAAATCGTTTTCCGTAAACAGTAAAGGATATATGCGGTAATTCCGCTTATCATAAATTTTTTTGGAGGGAGAAAAAATTATGAAAAAAATCACAGCAATGCTTCTGTGCCTTGCAATGCTCTTTGCTTTTGCAGGCTGCGGCAGCAAGGACACAAGCTCCGACGGCAACAATGCCAAGGTTGCGACAATCGATGAGGTTGAAAAGACTGTACCTGCTACAATCGAAAAGGTTGAAAAGGAAAACTTCAAAATCGGTCTTATTTGCCTTCACGATGAAAACTCTACCTATGACAACAACTTCATTCAGGCTTTAAAGGCTGCTCAGGCTGAACTCGGTCTTACAGACGATCAGGTTCTTATAAAGACCAATATTGAAGAGAGCAGTGCTTGTTATGAAGCAGCAGCTCAGCTTGCTGATGATGGCTGCAATGTAATCTTTGCAAACTCTTTCGGTCACGAAAGCTTTATTCTTCAGGCTGCTCAGGAGTACCCTGATGTTCAGTTCTGCCACGCTACCGGAACAAAGGCTCAGACCGCAAAGGTTGCAAACTTCCACAATGCTTTCGCTTCAATTTATGAGGGCCGTTACCTTGCAGGTGTTGCCGCAGGTATGAAGCTCAATGAAATGATCGAAAAAGGCACCATTACTGCTGACAAGGCTGTAATCGGTTATGTAGGCGCATTCAACTATGCAGAGGTTGTTTCGGGTATGACTTCCTTCTTCCTCGGCGCACGCTCTGTTTGTGAATCCGCTACAATGAAGGTTACGTACACCAACTCTTGGTTTGATATTGCTAAGGAAAAAGAGGCTGCTCTTAACCTTATCAACTCAGGCTGTGTTCTTATCAGCCAGCACGCTGACTCCGAGGGCGCTCCTAAGGCATGCGAAGAGAAGGGCGTTCCTAATGTTGCTTACAACATCAGCACTATCTCTATGGGTCCGAACACCGCTTTGATTTCTTCAAAGATCGACTGGGCTCCTTACTTCAAGAAGATTATAAATGCAGCTCTTGAGGGCGGCACAATCGAGTCTGATTACTGCGGAACTATGGCAGAGGGTTATGTAGCTCTTACCGAGCTCAACGCCAAGGTTGCCGCTGCCGGCACAAAGGAAAAGCTTGACGAAGTTAAGCAGAAGCTTATGAAGGGCGAAATCAAGGTATTCGATACCGACACCTTCACCGTAGGCGGTAAAAAGCTTGACAGCTACACCGCAGACATCGTTGACAACGGCGACTTCGTACCCGACAGCGAAGCTGTAAAGGACGGCGCATTTGCTGAGTCAACCGACAGATCAGCTCCTTACTTTGATATTAAGTATATCGACGGTATCAGCGAATAATTTATAAATTCATATTCGGGCGGAGCGTTTCTCGCTCCGCCTTGAATGCTTTTGAACAATATATAAACTCAATCCTGAAAAGAGGGTATTTCGGGATACTTTGTTTTGAGGATTGAGACTTAAGAAAGGTGTGATGCGTGTGGGCAGTGCGGCGATTGAATTGCGGGGCATAACCAAGCGCTTTGGCAATGTTGTTGCTAACAGTAATGTTGATCTGTCGGTCTACGGCGGGGAGATTTTGTCGCTTTTAGGAGAGAACGGCAGCGGTAAAACCACCCTTATGAATATGATTTCAGGTATTTACTATCCCGACGAAGGACAGATTTTTATAAACGGAGAGGAGGCGGTTATCCGCTCTCCTAAGGATGCGTTTAAATATAAAATCGGTATGATTCACCAGCATTTCAAGCTTATAGATGTTTTTTCTGCGGCTGAAAATGTGGTGCTCGGGCTTAAGGAACAGGGCAATTATGACATTAAAAAGGTAAGCGCAAGGGTTGCCGAAATAAGCGAGAAATACGGTTTTAATATTAATCCTGATAAGAAAATATACGAGATGTCGGTTTCCGAAAAGCAGACGGTGGAAATCATTAAGGTGCTTTACCGAGGTGCGGATATTCTCATTCTTGATGAGCCGACAGCGGTACTTACTCCGCAGGAAACGCAGAAGCTTTTTGATGTTCTTCGGAGAATGCGGGAGGACGGAAAGGCAGTAATCATTATAACCCATAAGCTTCATGAGGTTCTTTCTCTTTCCGACCGTGTAGCTGTACTTCGCAAGGGCGAGTATATCGGCACGGTAGAAACTGCTAAGACCAATGAGGCAGAGCTTACCGAAATGATGGTGGGCAAAAAAATTGAGCTTAATATTGAGCGTACCGTGCCCAAAAATCCGCAGGATAGACTGGTTGTAAGGAATATTAGCTGTAAAGACCGTGAGGGTGTAAGCGTCCTTGATAATGTCTCTTTCACCGCTCGCTCGGGTGAAATTTTGGGAATAGCGGGAATAGCGGGAAGCGGCCAGCGTGAGCTGCTTGAAGCTATCGCCGGACTTCAGCATATTGACGAAGGCGAAATTATTTATAATAACCCTAAAACAGGCTCTGCAGACAATCTTCGTGATAAAACTCCCATGCAGATAAGGGACCTTGGCGTTCGCCTTTCCTTTGTGCCCGAGGACAGGCTCGGCATGGGTCTTGTGGGCAATATGGATATTGTGGACAATATGATGCTTAGGAGCTACCGTAAGGGCAAGTCAATGTTCTTGGAGCGCAAATCACCGAGGGACCTTGCAGAAACCATCATTGAACAGCTTGAGGTAGTAACCCCCAGTGCTACTACACCCGTAAGAAAGCTTTCGGGGGGAAATGTGCAAAAGGTGCTTGTAGGCCGTGAAATAGCGGCGGCTCCCACCGTGCTTATGGCGGCGTATCCTGTAAGAGGGCTTGACATAAATTCTTCCTATGCCATTTACAATCTTTTAAATCAGCAAAAGGAAAACGGAGTTGCGGTTATTTTTGTGGGTGAAGATTTGGATGTGCTTATCGAGCTTTGTGACCGCATTATGGTAATAGGTTCCGGCAAAATAGCAGGAATAGTTGACGGCAGGACTGCCGACAAGAATAATATAGGCTTGATGATGACCAATACTAAAGGAGGCGGCGAAAATGAATAATAGCGAAAAACGGGTTCATGAGCCGCTTTTCTATATCACAAAGCGTGCCGATATAGTTTGGTGGAAGGCTTGGCTTATACGCCTTGTGGCGATAGTTGCGGCGCTTTTCATCTGTGCTATTGTAATAGTGATGATAACCGATTATAACCCGCTTCAGGTTTATAAAACCATGATAGAGGGTAGCTTTGGCTCAGAGCGTAAGGTATGGATTTTACTGCAAAATCTCGCAATGCTGCTGTGCATATCGCTGGCTGTCACTCCTGCATTTAAAATGAAATTCTGGAACCTCGGTGCCGAGGGTCAGGTGCTAATAGGCGGTCTTGCAAGTGCGGCGTGTATGTTTTATGTTAAAGACAGTATGCCAAACTGGCTCTTGATTATTGTAATGCTTATAGCGAGTCTTTTAGGCGGAGTTATATGGGGGCTTATTCCTGCCTTCTTTAAGGCATATTGGGGAACTAACGAAAGTCTTTTTACTCTTATGATGAACTATGTTGCAATTCAGCTTGTTTCATTTTTTATTATGGTGTGGGTTCCCAGCGGCTCAAGCGTAATGGGTGTTATAAATCAGGCTACAGGCAGCGGTTGGATGCCTGATTTGTTCGGCAAGAAGTATTTATTCAATATACTTATAGTTGCGGTTTTGACCGCGGTTATGTTTATTTACCTTAAATTCAGTAAGCAGGGTTACGAAATTTCGGTTGTAGGCGAGAGCGAGAATACCGCACGCTATATCGGAATAAATGTTAAAAAGGTTATCATTCGTACAATGATTATTTCGGGCGCTGTATGCGGTGTTGCGGGCTTTCTGCTGGTTTCCGGTACTAACCATACCATTTCAAAGGAATTGGCGGGCGGAATGGGCTTTACTGCGATTATGGTGTCCTGGCTTGCAAAGTTCAACCCGATAGTTATGGTGATAACATCATTCCTGATAGTATTCCTGCAAAGGGGAGCGGGCGAGATTGCAACAGCTTTCCGTCTTAACGAAAGCGTTGCGGATATTCTTACGGGAATTATTATTTTCTTCATAATCGGCTGTGAATTTTTTATCAACTATCAAATTAACAAGCGCTCAAAGCAGAAGGAGGCAAAATAATGCTTAGTACGGTATTTGCATTTATAAACGCCGCCATTATTCAGGGAATCCCCCTGCTTTTTGGAGCGACGGGTGAAATAATCACCGAAAAAAGCGGAAATCTGAACCTTGGTATACCGGGGATTATGTACATCGGCGGTATTTCAGGTATTATCGGCGGCTATCTTTATGAGCATTTTACCGATAATCCTTTGGCACTCTGGTGCATTCTTATTCCGCTTATCTGTTCGATTGCAGGCTCGGCTCTTATGGCTTTGATTTACAGCTTTTTAACAATCACTCTTAGGGTAAATCAAAATGTTACGGGTCTTGCGCTTACAACCTTTGGAATGGGGGTCGGAAACTTTTTCGGTGGCTCGCTTTTAAGCTTTTTCGGCGAAAGCGGCTCCATTTCGCTTATTACTACGGGGAGCTACTATAAAGTAAGCCTTCCCTTTGCGGATAAGCTGGGACTTTTCGGTAAAACCTTTTTATCCCTCGGCTTTTTGGCGTATGCGGCCATTATTATTGCGCTTTTGACCTCTTATATCCTTAATCGCACCCGTGTGGGACTTAATCTGCGTGCGGTGGGCGAAAATCCCGCTACTGCGGATGCAGCGGGCATAAGCGTAACTAAATATAAATATCTCTCAACCGTTATCGGCGGAGCGATTGCGGGCTTGGGCGGTCTGTACTTTGTTATGGATTATACCGGCGGCGCTTGGACAAATAACGGCTTTGGCGATCGAGGTTGGCTTGCAATTGCAATAGTTATTTTCGCAATCTGGAGACCGAGTATGGCAATTTTAAGTTCCTTCCTTTTCGGCGGACTTTATATCCTTTGCGTTTATATTCCGGGGCTTTCAAGCAGTGCAAAAGAGCTTATTAATATGTTGCCGTATCTTGTTACAATAATTGTTCTTGTAATAACAAGTATGCGTAAAAAGCGTGAAAATCAGCCGCCGGCGCATTTGGGTCTTTCATATTTCCGTGAGGAAAGATAAAAATTTTGCTTACATTTAATTTTTAAATGTGCTAAAATAATATTGCAACTGGTTGTTCCGACAGGCGAGAATTCGGTTGTCGGAACAATTTTTTTAAACGGATGTATCAGCAAAATAATGTTATATATGCACCTGTCGATAGCGATAAGGTTTTTATCCGTGCAATTATCTCAAAAACCGAAGCACAAAAGCTTGTTGAGACAGTGCCCGAGATTTGTAACAAGGCACTTGATGTGCAGGGTGAGGAAGATTACAGGGCTATGCTTGAAAGTCATAGCTGTAATGAGCTTTTAGAGCTTGCGATAAAAATATATTCTAAAAAGCAAGCGGTAAAAAAGGCTAAAAAAGCTTGGTTTTATTGACGAAAAACACCTTAAATGCACCGAAGAGCTATTGTTCGGCGAGCTTGCGGCGGCACTTGATATTCCTCCCGAAGTAGTGCCTAAAGTGCTTTTCGGAGATATATGATAATTGACTTATTATTGATATAAATAAATATTAAATATTTTGAATAAAAATGTTGACATTTAAGTGAATTAAATATATAATTATTAGGCTGTATATTAATAGCTTAATAACGAGGTGTGGCTCAGTTTGGTAGAGCGCTGCGTTCGGGACGCAGAGGCCGCAGGTTCGAATCCTGTCACCTCGACCAAATTAGCGCGATGGTTTTGATACGAAACCATCGCGCTTTTTCTAAGTGCAAGAAGCCTTATCGTATAAGCATTTTTTCCGCCCCGGCATAATGTAATAGTTTCATTGTGAATGAGTAA
>CAJGCQ010000036.1 GCA_904501875.1 Clostridiaceae bacterium
AAAGAAGCGTTCTTTCATTTTTTGGGATTAAAATACCACTTTACTTAGGCAGTGTAAATGGCAGCTTTGAGAGCCATACCGAAAAAAACGATTTCAAACTATTGGGTGAAAAACTGCCCATAAGTATTCAAACAAAGAATTTTGAAATGACCAATGAAAAGGTAGTCATTGTATCTAAAGACATTCTTTTAAAGGATCTTGACGGGCTTTTAAAGGCAGAGGCTCAAAAAAATAATATCGGCGTTTTTGAGTTTAAAAACCGAGAATATGAGGAAACAAAGGACGGTATAACCCTTAAAGCGATAATCGCCGCCGAAGAAAATATTGCAGAACCTGAAATTTTGTTATTTAGTAGTGGAAATTAAGAAAAAATGTGGTATAATGTAATAGAATGTATTAAAATTTTTATGTTGTTAAGGAGCGTAATAATTGTTCGAGCAGACGGTTGATATTGAAAGGATAGAGCAGATTGTAAACCTGTTCGGAAACTTCGACGAAAATATAAAGCGTATCGAAAAGAAATACAAGGTAATAATAACCTCACACGGAAGTCAGATAAAGATTAAAGGTGATGTCACCGATGTTATGAATGCGGCACGAACCGTTGAGGGTCTGCTTGCTATGATTAACAAGGGCGAGCAGATAACTGAGCAGAGCATTAACTATGTTGCAAGCCTCGTTGAGGACGGGGAAGATGGAAAAATCAGCGCCCTTACTAATGCTGACTGCGTTTGTATAACCTCAAAGGGTAAGCCTGTAAAGCCTAAAACAATCGGTCAAAGGCAGTATGTTGAGGCGATTAAAAAGAAGACCGTAACAATAGGCGTAGGCCCTGCGGGAACAGGAAAAACTTATCTTGCGGTTGCAAGTGCGGTAAACGCTTTCCGTGCCAAGCAGGTAAACCGAATTATTTTAACCCGTCCTGCAGTTGAGGCGGGGGAAAAGTTAGGCTTCCTGCCGGGCGACCTACAGCAAAAGGTTGACCCTTATTTAAGACCGCTTTATGACGCTCTTTTTGATATGATGGGTGCTGAGAACTTCCAAAAATGTCAGGAACGCGGAGATATTGAAGTGGCACCGCTTGCTTATATGCGTGGCAGAACCTTGGACGACAGCTTTATTATTCTTGACGAGGCGCAAAATACCACAACTGAGCAAATGAAGATGTTTTTAACCCGATTGGGTTTTAATTCAAAGGCAGTTGTCACGGGGGATATCACACAGATAGACCTGCCTGACGGTAAGCGTTCGGGTCTTAAGGACGCAGTAAGGATTCTTAAAAATATAGACGATATTGCAATTCATCAACTAACAGGCCGTGATGTTGTTCGCCACCGCCTTGTTCAGGAAATTATAAAAGCTTACGAAAGAAGTGCTGAAAAGAAATGAGTGTAAAGGTAACCATTACAGACAAGCAGAAAACAATAAAGCTCCCCACGGGTACAAGGCTTCTTATCAGAAAGGCTTGCACCGCAACCCTTAAGCTTGAGGGTTTTGATGACCCTGCCGAGGTGGAAGTTACATTAGTAAATGATGACACTATAAGAGAAATGAACAGTAAGTTCCGCAATATTGACGCATCCACCGATGTGCTCTCTTTCCCCCTTGGCGAAAACGGCGTTTATGATCAAAATCCCGAAACGGCGGCTAAAATGCTTGGTGATATTGTTATATCGGTTGAGCACGCCGTTTCACAAGCAGACCTTTACGGCCACGGTATCGAGCGTGAAATGGCTTTCCTGACCGTTCACTCAATGCTTCATCTCTTGGGGTATGACCACGAAAACGGGGGACTGGAGAAGACCGTTATGCGGGAAAAAGAGGAAAACGTACTTGACGCTTTAGGTCTTGCAGTCAATAAAATCTAATACATAAGGGAAGAATAAATGAAAGAGAAATCAGCTTTTATTACAATTATAGGCAGACCTAATGTGGGAAAATCGTCCCTGATGAACCGAATTTTGGGTCAAAAGGTAGCCATTGTTTCGGACAAGCCCCAGACCACACGAACTAAAATTTCCGGTATTTTAACCAAGGGCGCAGACCAGCTTGTTTTTATCGATACACCGGGTTTTCACAAGCCGAGGAATGTGCTTGATAAAAATATGAACAGGGCTGTAAGCGACGGTATGGCAGATGTTGATGCCGCTGTACTTGTGGTTGAGGCGGCACCCAAGTTTAGCCTTGAGGGCGGTTTGCCGCCGGCAGAGACCGAGCTTATAAAGGAACTCAAAAGAAGAAATCATCACGCTGTGCTTGTTATTAACAAAATAGATATCCTCCAAAATAAGGAAGCCCTTTTAACCCTTATTACTCTTTATACAAAGGAATTTGACTTTGATACGGTAGTGCCACTTTCGGCAAAAACGGGGGACGGGGTAAATATCCTTTTAAACGAGCTTTATAAATTTTCAAAACCCTCTCCCCATTATTTTGACGATGATGATATAACAGACCAGCCCGAAAAGGTAATGGTAGCCGAAATGATAAGGGAAAAGCTGCTGCGGAGTCTCGAAAAGGAGGTGCCCCACGGTATTGCGGTTGACCTTGAACGCTTTGTGGAGCGTGATACGGCAGAGGGCGAGCCTATTGTAGAGGTTGAGGCTACTATTATTTGCGAAAAAGAGTCCCACAAGGGCATTATTATTGGCAAGGGCGGGGTAATGCTTAAAAAAATCGGCACCTTAGCACGCCGTGATATTGAAGAATTTTTCGGAATTCGTGCATCTGTCAAGCTTTGGGTAAAGGTGAAGGAAGACTGGAGAAACAGGCAAGGCCTTATCCACACCTTTGGTCTTGATTAAATTTTGTTTACTGTAATTTCCTATTATAATACCGTCTTAATGGTGAAAACTTTTAATGTTATCTTTAACGACAGGCGGTAAAATGAATGGAAAACGAAAATTTGTGGAATAATTTTTTAAAAAGCGGCAGCGTAAGTGATTATTTAACCTTTGCAAGTCTGCGTAAGGAGAACGAGGTAAGTGGAAGAGAATCAGTCCCGCTTTACAACCGAGGCTTTAGTGATAAAGGAAATGAGCGTGGGGGAGAGTGACCGACTGGTCACTCTCTTCACCCGAGATTACGGCATAATCCGTGCGTTTGCGGCGGGAGCTAAGTCTATAAAATCGAAAAAAGGCACAGCAACCTCCCTGCTTACATATGGTAGCTTTACAATTCTCAAAAAAAAGGACACTTATAAAATATATGAGGCCACCCCGATTCGTCTGTTTTTCGCTGCGGGAAGCAGAATTGATGTATTGGCTTTAGCCCAATATTTTTGCGAGCTGTGCGGCGTAATAGTTTCCTCCGGCATACCGGACGGGGAATTTTTGCGTCTTATATTAAATTCTCTCCATTTCTTAATCAAGGAAAGGCGTTATCCCCCGCTGATTAAGGCTATAACCGAGCTTAGAGCCGCTGCGCTTGCAGGCTTTATGCCTAATTTGGTCGCCTGTGAGGGCTGCGGAAAATTTGAGGACGATATAATGTATTTTAATATTTCAGAGGGCAGGCTTTTATGTCCTGACTGTAAGGCGAATTCGGGCGGGCTGACTCCCATTGACCCCACGCTTTTGTCTGCAATGCGCCATATTGTTTATTCGGAATTTTCAAGGCTCTATTCATTTACAATACCCGAGGAAAGTGCGAACCGCCTTTCTGAAATCACCGGCAAATATATCACCCTGCAAACCGACCACCGCTTTGCCGCACTTGATTTTTATAATACTGTTAAGGAGTAACTATGGAGTATAAAATCGAGAGATATTTAAAAACTCTTGAATTAGATAAAATTTTAAATATGTTAGCCGAAGAGGCTACCCTGACCGATGCGGCCGATGCCGCACGCTCTTTAACACCTCAAACCGATATTAACTGGGTAGGGGAAGCGTTAAAAAATACAGGGGATGCTTATGATTTTATGTCCCGCTATTCTGCTCCCTCGTTTGGTGCGGCTAAAAATGTTTCCTCCCCTTTAAGACGGGCAGAGGCTTCTGCGGTGCTTTCGATAACGGAACTGCTGGACATTGCCGAAACATTAAGGGTTATCCGCTTTGTTAAAAACTGGCGCGAGGACTGTTCGGGAATGATGAAAACCTCCATAGACCCGTTGTTTTCAGCCCTTGTGCCCAATAAATACTTAGAGGAAAAGATTTCCTTTTCTATAAAAAACGAGGAGGAGCTTAACGATAACGCCTCACCTGCACTTTGTGATATAAGGCGTAAAATTGCCTCAAAATCGGCTAAAATTCGTGACAGCCTTGATAAGCTTATTAAAGGCCCCACCGCTAAATATCTGCAGGAGGCTATCGTAACCCAGCGGGACGGAAGGTTTGTAATACCTCTTAAAGCGGAGTATAAAGGTCAGCTAAATGGTATTGTGCACGATACCTCGGCAACCGGCTCTACCGTATTTATTGAGCCTATGACGGTGGTTGAAATCAATAACGAAATTAGGGTGCTAAAGCTTAGAGAACAAGAGGAAATAGAGCGTATTCTATCCGAGCTTTCAGCCGATGCGGGGAGCTTTGCTGACAGCATTATATATTCCTATAACGCCCTTTGCGAGCTGAATCTGATTTTTGCAAAGGCAAAGCTTGCCTATAAAATGAAAGCGAGTATGCCTGAGATTAACAGGGACGGCTACACCTATCTAAAGCGTGCGAGGCATCCGCTTATTAATTATAAAACCGTAGTCCCGATAACTCTGGAGCTCGGCAGGGAATATGATACACTTATTATAACCGGTCCCAACACGGGCGGTAAAACAGTTACGCTTAAGACTATCGGTCTGCTTACCTTTATGACAATGTGCGGACTTATGATTCCTACCGATGACGGCAGCAGGATAGCTATATATTCAAAAATCTTTGCTGATATTGGTGATGAACAGAGCATAGAGCAGTCGCTTTCTACCTTTTCTTCCCATATGGTTAACATAATTTCTATAACCGAGCAGGCCGATAATGATTCGCTTGTGCTGTTTGACGAGCTTTGTGCTGGTACAGACCCCATTGAGGGTGCGGCTCTTGCAAGGTCTATTTTAGCACGGCTTTCGGCTTTTGGTGCAAAAACAGTTTCTACTACCCATTACCCCGAGCTTAAATCCTATGCTATTGATGCCGACAGGGTTGAAAACGCCTCCTGCGAGTTTGATGTGGCAACACTAAAGCCTACATACAGGCTGATTATTGGTATGCCGGGGCGCTCAAATGCCTTTGCGATTTCGGGGCGCTTGGGACTTGATAAAAGCATTATAGATAACGCTAAGGAATATGTTTCGGATAGCGATTTGCGCTTTGAGAGGGTTGTCGCCGCTCTTGAAACCGCACGAAAAGAGGCTGAGGACGAGCGTGATGAAGCAAAACTCCTCAGAGTAAAGCTTGAAGAATCCCGCAAAAAGAGCGAACAGCTCGAGCACGAATTCGCAATAAAGCAAGAAAAGCTTATGGAGCAAACCCGTGAGAAGGCCAACCGAATAATAGAAAATGCCCGTTATCAGTCTTCACGGCTTTTAAATGAGCTTGAGGAAATAAAAAAGCAGCTTAACGCCGAAAATGCGTCAAAGCTTGCCGAAAGGGCGAGAGCTAACTTTAAAAACACGCTAAGTCAGCTTGAAGAAAGCGCCGACCCCGTAACAAAGCGCACCGCAAGCGGCGAAGCGGTGACTGCACTTCAAAAAGGTGATACAGTTATGGTGGCGGATATCAACCGTGAGGCAACTGTTCTTGATGTAAAGAATGACAAAAAGCAGGCTTTGGTAGTTTCGGGTGCTATAAAGCTGTGGACGAATTTTGATAATCTTCGCCTTAAAAAGCAGGGCACAAGCAATCAGGATTTAAGGAAAACCCGCAAGGTTTCAGGGCTTATTTCCCGAGGTCAGCGTTCGGTTTCAGGGGAGGTTGATTTGCGGGGGATGGCATCGGATGAGGCGATTTTAGAGCTTGATAAATATATAGATAATGCCGTACTCTCGGGAATTACTACTGTTACAATAATTCACGGCAAGGGTACGGGTGTGCTTAGAAAAGCCGTTCAGGCGCATCTCAAAGCACATAAAAACATCAAATCCTACCGTACCGGTTCCTTCGGTGAAGGGGAAAACGGCGTTACCATAGCCGAAATTAATGAATAGTTTACATATAGGGAGACCTATATAATATAAAAAATCCAAGGAGGAAATTAAAATGAGTAAGTATAAGGGAACACAAACCGAAAAAAATCTCCGCACCGCATTTTCGGGCGAGTCTGAGGCGAGAAATAAGTATACCTATTTCGCTTCTGTTGCAAAGAAAGAGGGATATGAGCAGATTTCAGCCCTTTTCTTAAAGACCGCTGAGAACGAAAAAGAGCACGCTAAGATGTGGTTTAAGGAGTTAGAGGGCTTAGGCGATACCGCCGCTAATCTCCTTTCCGCCGCAGAGGGCGAGAATTACGAGTGGACAGATATGTACGACGGCTTTGCTAAAACCGCAGAGGAAGAGGGCTTTACAGAGCTTGCTAAAAAATTCCGTATGGTAGCCGCTATTGAAAAGCACCATGAAGAGCGTTACCGTGCACTGCTTAAAAATGTTGAGACTGCTGCTGTGTTTGAAAAGAGCGAGGTTAAGGTTTGGGAATGCCGCAACTGCGGACATATTATGGTGGGTACTAAGGCACCTGAGGTTTGCCCTGTATGCGCCCATCCGAGGAGCTATTTTGAGATAAGCGCCGAAAATTATTAATTATTACTGCATATTAAACCGATTTTTTGCCAATAATTTTTCTAAGAAGAAATTTAAGGAGCAAAAATATGGTTAAAGGTGTAAGCAAAACGGTTATAGTCGTCAACAATACGGGGAGTAAGCTTTTTGAAAAAATTGTCTTCTATGTAACTCCCGAATATGGGACGCTGAGCGCAAAGCAGCTTAAAAAGGCGGCGAGCAGTTTTTCTTTTAACTATGACGATTCATCTCCAAAAGCGGCTTTGCGCCGTAGGATAAAGCGAAAACGTCAGATAAGGGCTCTTATTTTGACATCTGTTCTTTTGCTTACGCTTATTACTGTCGCTTTAACAATAATTTTCTAAATATTTTATTAAAAATGCAGGAAGTACCACAGTATTTCTTGCATTTTTTTAATTTTCGTTTATAATAGTTATAGTTAGTCGAAATAGTGCTTAAAGACACTATTTCGACACCAAGTCTTCGATAATGAATCATATAAAGAAACGGTGTGCTTATGAAAGAAATATTAAAGGGCGGCGGAAAGCTGTTTTTAAAAACTGTTGCGATAAACCTTATGTGCTTTTTTATTGTGGTTTCGTTCAGCGTTATTACAACCATACTTTTTAAGGGTGATATTGGCTCAAAGCTTTCAAACAGCGGAATGGCCTGCTTTTTGATTGTTTCCCAAATATTTGCTTTTTGCTTCACCTGCGGATGTATTTATCCCGAGCTTTGGCACATAGGAACAAAAGACAGTAATCTTGTGAAATTCAATCATAAAAGTGAAGATAAATTTAAGGGTTTTAAAATCGGTGCTGTCGCAACTGTACCAAACTATTTATTCCTTGTTTTTCTTGCTTTAGCAAGGGTAGGACTTTTTCCGAAATTTCCAATGGCGCTTTATATGTTGCTTAATTCGTCGGTATATTCCTTTATTCAGGTAATTGTCGGTTCTGCTGTTGCGGTATCGGAATTGTCAGTTTGGCGGTTAGCTCTGCTATTCATACTGCCATTAATTATCCCTGCTATTGCAGGCGTTTCATATATTTTAGGGTGTAAAAATATTTCTTTAAGTGAAAAATTCATTTACAAGAAAAATTAGAGCAGGAGAGTTAAATAATGGCGGGTTTTTTTGGTTTATTTAATTATGAAAAGGAAGGTCCGGGAATATCAAAAGATGCCCCAAAAAAGAAGACCTTTATAGTTTTTTTTGAGACCTTTTTCCGTAATTTCTGGAAATTGATTAATATAAATTTGGTATACTCTATAGTGTCCCTTCCTATTGTTACAAACGGATTAGCAGCGGCGGGGATTACCAATGTAACCCGTAATATCGCAAGGGACAAGCATTCTTTCGGATTAAGTGATTTTTTTGAAACAATAAAGAAAAACTGGAAACAGGCGCTTCCTGTGGGGATAGTTAACGCCATTTTATACATAATTCTTTTTTATGATATTTATTTCTTTAATTTCGCTTCCGAGGGTACAATAACCATTGTAGGTCTGGCCGTAGCGCTTTCTATGACCTTTATTTTTACGGTTATGCAGTTTTATATTTGGACTCTTATGATTACCTTTGATTTTAAGCTAAAGCAGCTTTATAAAAACAGTTTTAAATTCGTTTTTATTAATATGAAAATGAATTTGCTTTGCTTTTTTTCAATAGCCCTTATTTATGCCGTTAATATCGCAATTTTATTCCTTTTTAAAAGTTATTTTTTTCCGGTACTTTCAATAGAACTGTTTTTGTATATTATACTTTTTCCTTCCTTTAGGTATTTGCTTGTTCAGTACTGTGTTTTCCCGTCGATTAAAAAGCATATAATTGACCCGTATTATAAAGAACATCCTGACGAGGATATTGAAAAACGCCAAAATCTGGGAATTGAGATTGAGTAGAAATCAAATCCTGATGGTAGGCTGACGGGTTCGACTCTCGTCAGCCTAAAGACGGCGGGGAAGAAGTACCCTAAAATCTCTTTGAAGACTAAAACTCCAAAAAGCCGCATATATTTTCTTGTAGAGTAATTTTAGGAGTGGGAAATATGTGCTGCAGAATAGCGGACATGAGAAACAAACAGGTTGTTTGCATTAAAAACGGCTGTGTTTTGGGCTATGTTTATGACGTTGAGTTCAACACGGCGGACGGTAGTCTTACCGCCGTTATAATACCGGGCAAACCGCGCTTATACGGAATTTTCGGGCGGGAAGAGGATATAGTTATCCCCTGGTCGGAGATTGAGGTTATAGGCCCTGAAACAATCCTTGTAACAACCGATTCGGCACCCTACGAACCTCGCACAAAAAAAGGATTTTTTTCAAATTAACAAAGACCGCCATTTCAGGCGGTTATTTTTGTAATTGTTATTTTGTGATAAAATGCGCAAAATAATCACGGGAAGTGATTGTTTTGAAATTTTTGCGTCTTTTAACAAAAAGCGTATTTTATATAGTTTTAGCCTTTGACATAGTCATTTTTTCGATGATAGCGTATCTTGATATAACTGTAAGCGATGATTATAAAATTAAAAAAGGCGACCCTTTAAGCTTTGATACAGCTGTGCCCATAACCGCCGTATATGAAGGCTCAAAGCTTTCGGCTAGCAGAAAAAGCGATAGTATAGGTGAGGAATTTAATGTAGAGCTTAAGGCCTTCGGGATAATACCTTTTTCTACAGTAAGCGTTGAGGTAGTGGATGAGCTTTCGGTTTCAGTTTTGGGAACGCCCTTTGGTATGAAGCTTTACACCGAGGGGGTACTTGTCATCGATATGACAGATGTTGAAACCGAAAACGGAAATGTTAATCCTGCAAAAGAGGCGGGTATAATAACAGGCGATTATATAGTTTCGGTTGATGGCAGAAAAATCGGCACAAACGAGGAACTGAGTGCGGCGGTAGAGGCTTCGGCAGGTAACGAGATGGAGTTTGAAATTAAGCGTAACGGAAAAACAAAGGTAATCCGATTTTCTGCGGCACTTTCAAAAGAGACAAACAGCTACAAAATAGGGCTTTGGGTGCGTGACAGCAGTGCAGGAATAGGCACGCTTACCTTTTACAGTCCCGTTACGGGGGTTGTTTGCGGGCTGGGACACGGCGTTTGTGATGAGGATACAGAAGAGCTTTTAGAGCTTGATTCAGGGGAGCTGGTCACAGCCGAGATTATTTCCGTGGAAAAGGGGAGCTCGGGAAATCCGGGACAGCTTAAGGGTAAATTCACCTACAGTACTATAGGTGCAATAGATCTAAACAGCGAATGCGGAATTTTTAGCCTTTTGAAGGGAAAGCTGAATCTTTCAAACCTAACCGAAATAGCTTTAAAACAAGAGGTAAAGGACGGGGATGCGCAGCTTTTAAGCACCGTAAACGGTGACTCGCCAAAGCTTTTTTCCTGCAGTATTAAAAAAAAGAATGCCGCATATTTGTCGCCTACCAAAAACCTTATCGTTACCGTAACCGATAAGGAGCTGTTAAACCTTACAGGCGGAATAGTGCAGGGAATGAGCGGAAGCCCTATAATCCAAAACGGAAAACTTATCGGTGCCGTAACCCACGTCCTCGTCGACGATCCGACAAAGGGATACGCCATTTTTGCAGAAAATATGCTCGAAACTGCGCAAAGCGTGGCTGAGGGACAACAATTAAAAGAAGTATCATAACAGAAAAGGACTCCGTTTTGGAGTCCTTTTCTATTGCGCCTATTAGTGTGTAACTACACAATTATCATATGTGGTAAAAAAACGTTGTATTTACTTAACTTTCATGTTATAATACACTTG
>CAJGCQ010000037.1 GCA_904501875.1 Clostridiaceae bacterium
GCAGCACCGCCTATTGCGACAAGACAGCAGGCGATTACAATATAAAACGCCGCATTGCTTGTGAATTTAGATTTAGAATGGTATTCTGAATATTTCATTTCGATCGTTCCTTTCCCTTTTATTATTAACAAATATACATATGATATTCCTTAAAAATTTAAATTCCGTTCACAGAAACGAAAAATTTATGGTTTAATATATAGCCGTACCGAAAAGGGAGCCGCACCCGATTTGGTATAACTTCTCTTTTTTAAACAGAGAAGTTTTCTCCTCAAACCCCTTTAAAGTGAAAAAGAGCCGTGCAAACGGCTCTTTTTCACGTTGTTCACATATTGCGCTATAATTTTATTCTTTTAAAAAAAATTAAAGATACGGCACCGATTATACCGCCGCCAATTAACGCCGAGGCGAGTAAAAAGGGCAGATAATACCATACCGCCCGCCCGAAAATAAGCGAAGCCACAGTCAGCTGTACTAAGTTATGCACCGCCGCACCTGCAATGCCGAAGCCTATCGGTGAAACGCCTTTAATTCCCGATAAAAGCCCCATCATCACTACCGAAAGTATACCTGCCGTAAGGGAAAAAGCAAGTGAAAAGGGGGAAGAAAAAAGCAGGGCGGAAAGCAAAATACGGGTTATATTTACTAAGACTGCACCTTTAAAATCCTTAAAGCATAAAAGGAGCAGGGCGACAGAGTTTGCAAGTCCTAATTTTATGCCGGGGGCTATAAAGGAAAGGGAAAAAAGGCTTTCTATGTAGCCGAAAATCAAGGCAAGGCTTGTTAAAATCCCGTAAAGGGCAACTTTTTTCGTCATTTCCCCACCTACTCAATCTCGGCGATTACCTTATTAGGCAGGCAGACTATGCTCTCGCTCTTTTTGGTTATCGCCCTGTGATTTACGCAAATTTGGTTTTTGCAGTCGGCTTGTGTGACCGTAACTGCACCGCCTTTAATTTCCACCGTGTTGCCTTCAAGCTCAATTACCTTGTTTTCATAAAGTGAGCCTTTGTATATTATCTCGTTATTTTCCTTGACTGTGACCGTCTTGCCCCCGTTTTTTTCAAAAAAAAGCAGAGCAGAGGAGGTTATAACAAGGGCTAAAACCGAAATAATTATTATTCTGTCGCCTTTTTTAAGCACTTTTTCCACTCCAAAACAAAAAACAGATATATTTTATTTTAACACACCTTTACAAAAAAAGAAAGTCATTGTATAATAAAGGGTATGAAAAAAAGTGTAACCCTTCCGATGATGTTGATTTTACTCCTGCTTTGCGGCTGCAATTCGGGGGAAAGGGAAAATTCAGAAACCCGTTTTTTGCTTGACACCGTTTGTACTCTCACCGCCGATTGTGAGGGTGAGGTTATAGACGGCGCTTTTTCACTGTGCGAGGAGCTCGAACGGACTTTAAGCAAAACACTTAAAGACAGTGATGTTTATAAGCTAAATAACACCGAGGGCTTTGTTTCTGTTTCTGAGGATACCCTTAAAACCGTAGAGCGGGCGCTTTATTACTCCGAGCTTTCGGGCGGGAAATTCGACATCACGATAGCCCCCGTTTCGGCGTTATGGGATTTTAAAAATCAGGTGGTGCCGAGTAAGGATGAAATTTCCGAGGCTTTGCAAAGTGTGGATTACCACGGTATAGAGATAAAAAACGGAGAAATTTCTTTGGGCACAAAGCAGATTGACTTAGGCGGTATAGCTAAGGGCTATATTGCCGATAAGGCGGCCGAATATTTAAAGGAAAAGGGTGCTAAAAGGGCGCTTGTAAATTTCGGCGGCAATATCTGTACTGTGGGTCAGTACAATATCGGTATAAAAAAGCCCTTTGACGGTTCGGTTATTGCTTCGGTTGCAATTAAGGATAAATGCGCGGTGACCTCGGGCATATATGAGCGTTATACTCAAAGTGACGGTAAGATATACCATCACATCCTTGACCCTGATACGGGCTACGGGGTAGAGAATGAGTTGGCGTCGGTTACGGTTATAGGGGAAAAAGCCTTGGACTGTGACGCACTCTCCACCGTTTGTATGCTTTTAGGCACCGAAAAGGGACTCGAAATTATCAATAATACCGCTGATGCCGAGGCGGTCTTTATTGACCGAGATAATAATATCACATTAAGCCTTGGACTGTACCGTGAAAACGATAAAATATACTTTAAGTAAAGAGGTAGAAAAATGAATTTAATAAAGGCGATTTTCGGCAATTACAGCGAAAAGGAAATAAAAAGAATAATCCCATTAAGGGACAGGGTACTTTCCTTGGAAGAGGAGTACAGGGCGCTCTCTGACACAGAGCTCAGAAACAAAACTACCGAATTTAAGGAAAGGCTCTCCGCCGGAGAGACCCTTGACGATATCCTGCCCGAGGCCTTTGCCGCCTGCCGTGAGGCGGCGGACAGGGTGCTTGGTATGCGCCACTTCCCCGTGCAGATTTTGGGTGGAATTATTCTTCATCAGGGCAGAATTGCTGAGATGAAGACGGGCGAGGGTAAAACCCTTGTGGCTACACTCCCCGCATACCTAAACGCACTTTCGGGCAAGGGCGTTCATATTGTAACGGTCAACGATTACCTTGCAAAGCGTGACTCGGAGTGGATGGGCAAGCTTTACCGCTTTATGGGGCTTACTGTGGGTCTTATCATTCACGGTATGGACAAGGAAGAAAAAAAGGCCGCCTACGATGCCGACATTACCTACTGCACCAACAACGAATTAGGCTTCGATTATCTGCGTGACAATATGGTAATCTACAAGGAGCAAAAGGTTCAGCGAGACCACAATTTTGCTGTCGTGGACGAGGTGGACTCAATCCTTATAGACGAGGCGAGAACCCCGCTTATAATTTCGGGTCAGTCGGATAAATCGACCGACCTTTACACCTCGGCAAACAGATTCGCCCTAAGCCTTAAAATGTTAAAGGTTAAGGAAATGGACGACAAGGCCAGCGACGAGGAAACCAACTATGACGGCGACTATGTTGTGGACGAAAAGGCCCACACCGCCACCCTTACCCCTTTGGGCGTTAGAAAAGCCGAGGAGTATTTCGGCATTGAAAATCTTAACGACAGCGAAAATATCGCTATCGCCCACCATATAAATCAGGCAATCCGTGCCCATGGCGTTATGAGGCGGGATGTGGATTACGTTGTAAAGGACGGCGAGGTTATAATCGTCGACGAGTTCACCGGCCGCCTTATGTACGGCCGCCGCTACAACGAGGGACTGCATCAGGCTATAGAGGCTAAAGAGGGCGTTAAGGTTGCCCGTGAGTCGAAGACCCTTGCTACCATTACCTTCCAAAATTTCTTCAGGCTCTATAACAAGCTTTCGGGTATGACCGGTACCGCCATGACCGAGGAAGCCGAGTTTCAGGAGATTTACAAGCTTGATGTTATAGAAATCCCCACAAATAAGCCCATAGCAAGAGTAGACGAAAATGATGTTGTCTACAAAACCGAAAAGGCAAAGTTTAATGCGGTTATAGATAAGATTATAGAATGCAACGGTAAGGGTCAGCCGGTGCTTGTGGGTACGGTTACGATTGAAAAATCGGAGCTTTTGGCGGCTATGCTTAAAAAGCGTGGCATAAAGCACAATGTTCTAAATGCAAAGCACCACGAAAAAGAGGCTGAAATTATAGCCCAGGCGGGTAAGTTCGGCGCAGTTACTATAGCCACCAATATGGCGGGACGAGGCACCGATATAATGCTGGGCGGTAATGCGGAGTATTTGGCAAAGGCACAGCTCCGCCACGATGGGCTTAGCGAGGAAATGATAGTTGAGGCAACGGGCTTTGCTGAAACAGAAGACCCCGACATTATAGCGGCGAGGGAAAAGTACAAGGAATATTACGATAAATACAAGGCAGAAATCGCCCCCGAGGCGGAGAAGGTAAGACAGGCGGGCGGTCTTTGCATTATAGGCACCGAGCGCCACGATTCAAGACGGATAGACAACCAGTTAAGAGGACGTGCGGGCCGTCAGGGCGACCCGGGTAACACCCAGTTCTTCGTGTCCCTTGAAGACGATTTGATGAGACTTTTCGGTGGCGAGAGAATATCCACCATGATGGACACCCTAAGGGTAGAGGAGGACACTCCCCTTGAGAGCGGAATGTTATCCCGCACTATCGAGGGCGCCCAGAAGAAGAAAGAGGGTATGAACTTCGCAACTCGTAAGAATGTTCTTCAGTACGATGATGTAATGAACAAACAGCGTGAGCTTATCTATACCCAGAGGAATAAGGTGCTTGACGGCGAAAACCTTAAGGACACCGTAATCAGAATGATTGACGAGACGGTTGAGGAGTACTGCAAGATTTATCTTGCCGACGACGCTATTCACGACAACTGGGATTTAAACAGTCTCCGTGAGTACTTCTTGGGTTGGATAACCGAGCCTAACGATCTGCACTTTACCCCTGAGGAGCTTGGCAATACCTCAAGGCAGGAGGTTGCGGATAAGCTAAAGGCAGAGGCCCACGCAAGGTATGAAAAGCGCGAAGCGGAGTTTGGCAGTAATGTTATGCGTGAAATCGAGCGGGTAATGCTTCTGCGCTCGGTTGATACAAACTGGATGGACCACATTGATGCTATGGATCAGCTCCGTCAGGGAATAGGTCTTCGTGCCTACGGTCAGCACGACCCTGTTGTTGAGTACCGCAACGACAGCTACGATATGTTCGAGGCTATGACCAACACCATCCGTGAGCAGACCGCAAAGCTTGTTCTTACCGTACGGGTTCGCCGTGACGAGGAGGTTAAGCGTGAAAAGGTCGCTGAGGAAACCTCGGCGGGCGACAAACCCCAGACCGTAAGAGGGAAAGGCGCTGTAAGCAAAAACGCCCTTTGCCCCTGTGGCAGCGGCAAAAAGTATAAGCGCTGCTGCGGAAAAGGGTTAGAGGATTAAGAAAAATAACGGGTTGTCGAGGACTCCCGTCCCTACGATGCTGAATTGGCCTTTCGTAGGGGTTGGCATCCTTGACAACCCGTTATTTCATATAAAAATTAAAAATTTACAGTAAATTTTTCGGCAAAGGCGGTGAGTTTACGGAAATCCATCGCCTTTATATAATAGCTTTCAAGCTTATCGTGCACCTGCTTTGCACCGCTGAGCGCCTCCGCCGCAGAGAGTAACAACTCCTTAGCCGCTTTTTTGTTAAATTTCAGTCTCTCTCTGCTTAAGTGCAGTTTTTGAGATGAAACAAAACGCCGAGCGTGAATACGCCGTTCTTTAGAGGCAAAGTGAATGTAGGAGTTTTCGGTGGCTATCGCCAAACCCAATTCCGGGATTATAATGTGATCGGTGATAACAGAGGGCAAAAACGGGTTTTTAAGGGTAATTATTTCGTAGCCGTTTTTAAGGGTATATTCACGGATATACCCTATTATTATGTTGGACGCAGCGCCGTATTCATCGTCAATTACAACCGTTTTAGGCACTTCGTTTAAAATCGTGGCAGGGTAGGAAACTATGCCGAGGGGGGTTATACCCTCAATAAATCTTACCCACTCATGGCCCATAGGCGCATTCCCCTTTTTCGGCATAAGCTTGCGGCAAAGATTTTTTGAAAATTGCAGGGCCTTTTCCTTATCGGTGCAGGCAAGCTCTGTTTTATAGCTGTCTAAAATCAGCTTGCCCGCCGCCTCCATATACCGTGAGGCGGTTTTGTGATAGGCTTTACCAAGAAGTGTGGTTGCGATTATTTCCTTTTTGTCGGGCTTAAAGGCATTATCATCCCAAAAATCGCTGAAATTGAGTATTTTCTCACAAGCGCCGGGGAAGTCGGGCTCAACCGTGTGGGGCGGTGTGCCGTCAATGATTGCAAGCTTTTTTTCGGGCAGAATTACCCCGTCAAGGGAATTCGGGTCGGAACTACAGGGGCAAAGCAGAGTTTTATAACCCTTCTCTGCGGTTTTCAGCGCAAAATATTTCATAAATGAGGATTTTCCCGTACCGGGGCCGCCCTTTATTATGAATACCTGCCACTCACCGTCGGGCAGGTAGCTTTTATCAAAGTAAGAGCAGAACCCCTCGCAGGAGTTTGCGGCTAAAAAGTATTTAAAATTAAAATTTTCCATAAATCACCCTCCAATTAATACATTTTATTCCGAAAAAATAGTTTTGACACAGAAAGGGGTTTATGGTAAAATATTTTAGAGTCGGTCAGACGGTTGCGGGCAGAAATGCCCGAGGAAAGTCCGAGCCCCACAGGGCAGAATAGCGGCTAACGGCCGCCGAGGGTGACCTTAGGGAAAGTGCAACAGAGATATACCGCCGCATTTTTGCGGTAAGGGTGGAAAGGCGAGGTAAGAGCTCACCGGTCTTACGGGAACGTCAAGACCCTGTAAACCCTATTCGGAGCAACGCTGACTGTAACTATACGCCTGCCCGGCGTGTTACGAAAAGCGGCTTGAGCGCCAGGAGCAATCCTGCGTCGAGATAGATAACCGTCCGCGACAGAACTCGGCTTACCGACCGACTCGGCTTTTTAAAATTAATAATGAATAGTGAATAATGAATAATGAAAAATGAAGAATTAATGAGTGCTTACAGCACGAATTTTAAATATGTCGGCGGAGCCGACACCGAAATTATTCATTATTCATTTTATTATATGAAATAATAATTCGTATCCCATGCGGGGACAGAGGGGAAATGGCGTAAATATAGCTTATAATCGTCCCGTATCTTAAAAACCGCCTCGGGTAAATAGAATAAATCCTCGTTTCGGTGGTAGCAGGCAAGCTGTATTTTCGGTCTGTATTTTAAAATCGTGCTTTTGGCCCCCGCAATCATCTTTGCCTCGCCGCCCTCAACATCTGCCTTAATAAAGGTGGCGCCCTCCCGAGCGATTTCGTCCACGGTTACGGACGAAATTTCTAAACCCTCGCCGAGGCTTGAATTTCTGCCGCCCCGCATAGCAAAAGCTTCGGTCCCGCTTTTGTCGGACACACAGGCATTTATCGCTCTGAAATTTTTTAATTTCTCGGTGTTAGCACAAAGCTTTTTAAAGCTTTTTTTGTCGGGCTCTACGGCGGTAATGGAGCTATAGCCTTTTACCCTGGAAATAAAATCGGATACGGTATCACCCGTATATGCGCCCAGGTCAATATAGTTTTCGCTGTCGTTAAGCTTTAAGAATGTGTTGTAAGGCTCGTCCTCACTCACCTCGCATTTAGAGAGAAAATTGAGTCTTCCGCTTAATTTATAGCGTATTATACATTCAAATGTTTCCCTTGATTTTTCGTCCGCGAGGCGGGAATAAATGCGTTCCAAGGCTTCTTTGTTGCTTTGGGCGTATTCGCTGTTAAAAAGTCCCCCGCCGTATACGGGCACATCAGGGGCGTAAAGCTCCTGCCGGGCGGAAATTTTTTTGATGTTCTCTAACACTTCGGGACGGGAACTTCCAAAGCACAAAAGTACTATCATTTCTCCGAATTTTTCTTTTAGCTCCGAATAAGAGGAAAGCTTAAATCCGTGAAAAAATTTTTCCCGCACAAAACCGTCGGTTGCGAAAACGCCCGAAATTTCAATGCCGTAAGCCTTTAGCACATCTATTATTTTATCTGCCCCGTTGCCCATACCGTAAAGTACAATAGGCTTTTTCACGGTCTGTAAATAGCGCCATAAATCCTGTTCCATACAATCACCTTAAATGATTATATATTTTTTTGTTGTATTTTACAATGTTTAAATGAATAAAGATATAGCAATTTTATCCTGATTGTGTTATAATTGAAAAAAATGCACGGAGGCAATATTATGAAAAGAGTGCTATCCTTTGATTTCGGTGCATCCAGCGGCAGGGCGATGCTGGCAGAGCTGCAAGACGGCAAAATTGATATGAAGGAAATTCACCGCTTCAGTAACGATACCGTTATTGTGAACGGGACTATGTATTGGGATATTTTAAGGCTGTTTTTCGAGATTAAAACAGGCATTACAAAGGCGGTGAGCGAGGGCGGCTTTGACGCTATCGGAATTGATACCTGGGGTGTGGATTTCGGGCTTATAGATAAGCACGGCAAGCTTATAGGCAATCCCGTCCACTACCGTGATGTCAGGACCGAGGGCATTGCCGAGGAAATTGCGGACACCGTTTCAAAAAGCGAGCTTTACAAAAGAACGGGTACACAGCATATGCGGTTTAACACCCTGTTCCAGCTTATGTACCTTAAAAATCACGAGCCCGAGCAGTTAGAGAACGCTGAAAAAATGCTTCTTATTCCTGATTTGTTCGCCTATATGCTTACAGGCGAAATAAGGGCGGAGGCGAGCATAGTTTCCACCACCAATATGTTCGACCCCTATAAAAAGGACTGGGATTTTGAGCTGATAAATAAGTTAGGTCTTAAAAAAAGCCTTTTCCCGCAGGTCATCCCCGCAGGGGAGACCTACGGTATGCTCTCTAATGAGATTTGCGAGGAACTCGGTTGTAAAAAGGTTCCCGTTATTGCGGTGAACGAGCACGATACCGCCTCTGCCGTGGTTGCAACACCCAGCCTTACCGACGATTTTGTTTACATAAGCTGCGGCACTTGGAGCCTTTTCGGTATTGAGTCCAAAGACCCGATTATCACCAAGGAGGCCGAGGAATTAAACTTTACCAACGAGGGCGGCTATAAGGGCACGGTTCGTTTCCTTAAAAATATTATGGGACTTTGGCTTATTCAGGAATCCCGCCGTCAATTTAGGCGTGAGGGTGACGAGGTCGGCTTCGATACACTTGAAAAAGAGGCGCTTTCAGCAGAACCCTTTAAGTGCTTTATTGATGTTGACGACCCCGCATTTGAAACTGCGGGAAATCTTCCCCAAAGGGTGGTGGAATACTGCCGTAAAACAGGGCAGTATGTACCGCAAAACCGTGCCGAAATAATGCGCTGTATCTATCAAAGCCTTGCGATGAAGTATAAATACACCTTTAATATGTTGTCGAAAATGGGGCAAAAGGAATACTGCCGCATTAACATTTTGGGTGGCGGCATTAAGGACAGACTGCTCTGCCAAATGGCGGCGGATGCCTGCGACGCCGAGGTTTTGGCGGGGCCCTCCGAGGCGACGGTTATGGGCAACATTGCCGTTTGCTTTGACTCCTTAGGTGAAATAGACGGCTTTGAGGGAATAAGAAAGGCTGTTTCCGAGTCAACCGAGCTTAAGCGTTATGAGCCTAAGGAAAACGGGGCTTGGGAAAAGGCTTATGAGGATTATTTGAAGGCCATAAAGCACAATTTGTAATGCGTAATTTGTAATTGGGACGGCGCTCGCACCGTCCCGTTTAATATTTTATGACGGTTAAGGATATAAGGTTAATTTAAAGTATTTTTCGGTTGCAATAGGAGTAAAAGGGTGATATAATTTTTCTGTCATTTAGGGGAAACAGGTGAAAATCCTGTACGGGCCCGCCGCCGTAAGGCACGCAAAAACCGTCTCTGCCCGATTACCGCAAATCGGGGACAAGCCATTGGGATTTTTCCTGAGAAGGCGAGGCGATAAGTGCCGAAGTCGAAATATCTGTATGACAAAAGCCTTTTATTATGACTGCGAGCGCCGGTTTAAAGGGTAATTAAATTCAAGGAGAAATTTAAAATGAAAAAGACAGTATTATTCAAATCGCTGTCGCTCTCCGTTTGTATCGTGCTTATTGCGGTAACAGCACTCTTTACAACCGGTTGCAACGACAGCAAGACAACCTCGGCACCTTCTGGGACACAAGTATCCTCACAGACTGTGGAGTTTACCTTCAAGGTGACCGATGCTGACGGCTTGGAAACCGATTTTACAATCAGCACCGATAAAAAGACGGTGGGCGAGGCTCTGCTTGAGGAAAACCTCATAGCGGGAGACGACGGCAAGTACGGACTCTATGTAAAAACCGTAAACGGAGTCAC
>CAJGCQ010000038.1 GCA_904501875.1 Clostridiaceae bacterium
ACGAGATAAATTTGGCACTTTGAGCAAATATATCCCGAATAAACTGCATCAACCGTAATATTTTCGCTTTTCCAATGCCGCGCTATTGGCACAATGTCCTCCGACAAATTCCTAAAGGTATAATCCTTAAAACCGCCCGTGTGGGTGGATAAAACAGCGGTCGGAATAACCGCAGTTTCAACCCCCGCCGCCGAAATTATCGGCAAAGCGACGGTAAGGGAGCACTTGCCAAAACAGGAAATATCGTGTATTGCGGCGGCTCTTTTTTGTGACATATTATCACCACTCGTTAAATCTTTTTTGGACAAATATCCGCAAGCACACAATTTTCACAATGTGCCTTTCTCGCCGTGCAGATATCCCGCCCGAATAAAACCGTTCTGTGGCAGAAATCGTTTGATTTTTCGGGCGGTAAAAGCTTTCTCATCTGTGTTTCAACCGATAGCGGATTAGTAGTTTCAACAAGCGATAATCTATTGCAAAGCCTTATAAAATGCGTGTCGGTCACAACTGCAGGCTTGCCGTAAATATCCCCGCACACAAGGTTTGCGGTCTTTCTGCCAACACCGGGCAGGCTAACCAGTTCCTCTATATTATCAGGAACCTTACCGCCGAAGCGTTCGGTTATTTCCTTGCCTATCGCTATTAAGTCCTTAGCCTTTGTTTTATAAAGTCCGCAGGTTTTGATAAGTTCCTCAACCCGACTAAGCTTAGCTTCGCCCATACTCTTAGCATCAGGGAACTCGGCAAAAAGTGCGGGGGTAACCATATTTACCCTCTTATCGGTGCATTGTGCCGAAAGCCTGGTTGCTATCAACAACTGAAACGCATCGGTGTAGACAAGCGAGCAAATAGCCTCAGGGTAAAGCCTTTCAAGCCTTTCTACTGCGATTACTGCTCTTTCCCTCTTACGCATTTGAGGATTCCAACTTAAGGTCACCTGGCTTTATGAGTTTGATTTTTCTCATACCCTCGGAAATACCCAAGCAGATAGCCGCAGGCAGAACAAACTGCATTAAGATTATTTCAAGCATTGTAACTGCGGGAGAGAAGCCCGCAGCTACCATACTGTCGTAGCTCATAAACTGACCCACAAGCCCTGCCGAGCCCATACCCGAGCCTACAGGATTGCTTACCATTTTAAGTACCGCCGAAGATACCGGACCTAAAATCGCACTAGAAATAATTGACGGCAGCCAAATAAGCGGATTGCGCACAATATTAGGTATTTGCAGCATTGAAGTACCTATACCCTGAGCAATAAGTCCGCCCACCTTATTTTCGCGGTAGCTTATAACCGCAAAGCCCACCATATTACAACAGCAGCCTATGGTCGCCGCTCCCGCCGCAAGGCCTGTAAGCCCCATTGAAATACCAATTGCCGCAGACGAAATAGGTAAAGTAAGCAGTATACCCATAACAACCGAGACCACGATACCGCCTATAATCGGGTTGTTTTCAACATTGATGTTTACAAGTGAGCCTACCCACTTCATCGCAGAGGATATGTAGGGGCCTACAAAATAGCCCGCCGTAGCACCCGTCAAGATACAGCAAATAGGTGTTACTATTATGTCCACCTTGGTTTTTCCCGCAACCAATGCGCCGATTTCTATAGCAACATACGCCGCTATAAAGGCGCCAAGCGGCTCGCCCGGAGCGCCGACAGTAAACGCTTCCTGTGCTAATTTCGGGAATGCGCCTATCATACCCGCAACCGCCGCCGCAACTGTGGTAAGCGGGGCAGCCTTAAGCTTGCAGGCAACGCCTACTCCTATACCCGCACCCGTAAGGGTTTTGGCAACATTGCCCATTGCGGTGAGATATTCACTCACAAAATTTTCGCCAACCAGCTTTCCTATTTGGCAGATTATCGTGCCGATAATAAGGGTTGAAAACAACCCATACGCCATACCGGACAATCCGTCAATAAAAAGCCTGTTCAAATACTTTTTCATTTGACTTCCTCCTCTGAAAACTATTCTTGTATGCTATTATATATAATTTATCATAAAAAAACAAGTGCACATATTGACATTATTTTTACAAACAATATTAATAATTTTAGTTAATTGGAGAGATTATATGAAAACAATTGCCTTTTTTGATGCAAAAGCATACGACAAAGAAAGCTTTTCCCGTTTTGCAAATGATGAAATTAATGTCCGTTTTTTTGAAAACAAGCTTAATGCCGACACAGTCAGTATGGCGGCATGCTGTGACGGAGTGTGCGCCTTTGTAAACGATACCATTGACAAACAGGTAATAAATAAGCTTTCGGAGTACGGTGTGGGGGTTATCGCCATGCGGTGCGCCGGGTACAACAATGTTGACCTCAAGGCCGCCGCAGGCAGGGTTAAAATTTTAAGGGTGCCCGCCTACTCCCCTTTTTCTGTGGCAGAGCACGCAATGGGTCTTATTCTAACCCTTAACCGCAAGCTCCACCGAGCCTATATCAGAACCCGAGACCATAATTTTTCCCTTGAGGGACTAATAGGCTTTGACCTTAGAGGTAAAACGGTGGGTATTATCGGCACGGGAAAAATCGGTCGGTGCTTTGCAGATATTTGTGCGGGATTCGGTATGAATATTTTAGGCTTTGACCCGTACGAAAATAAGGAATTCGGCGGGAAATACGTCTCACTTGACGAACTTCTTGCAGAAAGCGATATAATATCCCTGCATTGTCCCTTAACAAAAGAAAACCACCATTTAATATCTGATAAAACCATTAAAAAAATGAAATACGGTGCCTATATAATCAACACCTCACGAGGTCAGCTTATAGATACCGCCGCGCTTATAGATGGGCTTAAATCAGGCAAAATCGGGGCAGCGGGGCTTGATGTTTACGAGGAAGAAACCGCCCTTTTTTTCGAGGATTACTCCGACGAAATTATCACCGACGACACCCTATCAACAATAATATCAATGCCCAATGTAATAGTAACCTCGCATCAGGCGTTTTTAACCCGCGAGGCGCTCGACAGCATAGCCGAAACAACACTACAAAATTTAAGCGCCTATTTTAACGGCGAAGAGCTTAAAAACGAGGTTGCGATTTAGTATAAAAAACACTCCGCTCTTGCGCTTTATGTAATTATTATGATATAATATGATAAAACAATGAACGGAGACAAAAAATGACCGAAATATATATGGTACGCCATTGCGAGGCAATAGGCAATGTTATGAGGCTTTTTCAAGGCTCTTCGGATTTCGACATAAGCGAAAGAGGAGTAAAACAGCTTGAATATTTAACAAACCGTTTCAAAAATATAAAGCTTGATAAGGTCTACACAAGTCCCCTTATCCGTGCCCGCAAAACCGCCCTTGCAGTAATAGGCGACAGAAATTTGGAGCCGATAAACGAAAAGGGACTTATTGAGCTTGACGGTGGAATTGTCGAGGGAAAGCCCTTTATTGAGACATTCAATTCAATACCCGGTCTTGCCGATGCGTGGGACAACCACCCCGAGGATTTTGCGCCCGAGGGCGGCGAAAAGATGCGGGACGCTTACGAACGGATATGGAACACAGTTAAAAAAATCGCCGTAGAAAACTCAGGTAAAACTGTAGCCTGCACCACCCACGGCGGGGTTACACGCTGTCTTCTATGCCGACTTTTAAAAGGGGATATTACCAAACTTCGTGAAATGCCTTGGAGCGAAAACACGGCGGTAACCCTTATTAGATTTGACAGCGAGTTAAACCCTGAGGTTGTCTTTTACAATGACACCTCTCACCTGCCCGAGGGGCTTATCTCCAAGCGCAGCCGCCTTTCCTCTTTTATGGGTAAGCAACCCGAAACGGAGGATGAAAGATGATTATAATGTCGGTTGACCTCGGCAAAGCCCGCACGGGTATTGCCCTTTCGGACAGCGGCGAAAGCTTCGCTTTTCCAAAAACCGTAATAACCGAATACAACACCGAAAGGCTTATAAAAAAAGTTTCCGCACTCGCAAATGAATACAGTGCAGAGCTTATTGTGGTCGGATACCCTAAAAATATGGACGGCTCTTTAGGAAGCCGTGCCGAGGAATGTAAAGAAATTTCCGAAAAAATAGCCGAAGAAAGCGGGAAAGAAACCGTCCTCTGGGACGAACGTTGTACTACCGTTTCGGCGCATACTGCCCTCAACTTCACCGATACCAGAGGCAAAAAGCGCAAGGAAGTAATAGACGCCGTTGCGGCGGTTATAATTCTTGAGGATTACCTCAAATTCCGCAAAAATAATATTTAACTTTAAATCCCTATAGAGAGTAATCTCTATAGGGATTAATATTAGTTGTGGTAAAGTTTTTTAGTTTGATACTTAGGTTCGCAGGTCATATTAACACCTAATTTCCTGAACACCTGCTCGTCCACACGGGAAAGTATAACGCTTGAATGGGCTTCAAGACCGTTAAGGTTTTTAAGCTGTTCCAGCGCCTTTTTTGCAATATCGCTTGTGGCGGCGCAGATTGAAAGGGCTATCAAAACTTCATCGGTGTGAAGTCTCGGGTTGTGATTGCCCATAATATCCGTCTTAAGCTTTCCGATAGGCTCAATAACCGTGGGAGAAATAAGGTTTACTTCATCAGGTATTCCTGCAAGCTCTTTAAGTGCATTTAAAAGCATTGCCGAGGATGGTCCTAATAGGCTTGAGGTTTTACCCGTTATAATTTCACCGTTTGCAAGCTCTATTGCAGCGGCGGGAGCATCGGTTTTCTCAGCCTTTGCAAGTGCCGCAGTCACAACGGGACGGTCATTAGCAGAAACGCCCGCCTGATTCATCAAAAGCTCAATCTTCTGCGCATCATTCTGTTCAGTTAGCCCCTGCCTTACGCTGACAAGCGCCGAATAATAACGGCGGATTATCTCCTGCTTTGCCGCATTGCAAACCGCCTCATCATCACAAAACGCAAAGCCTGCCATATTAACACCCATATCGGTGGGACTCTTGTAGGGCGACTCGCCGGAAATTGCCTTAAGCATTGCGTCAAGCACGGGGAAAATTTCAATGTCCCTGTTGTAATTAACAGTGGTTTTACCGTATGCCTCAAGGTGGAATGGGTCTATCATATTAACATCATTAAGGTCGGCAGTTGCCGCCTCATATGCAATATTCACGGGGTGCTTAAGGGGTATATTCCAAATCGGGAAGGTCTCAAACTTAGCGTAGCCCGCCTTTATTCCCCGCTTGTTTTCGTGGTAAAGCTGGGACAAACAGGTAGCCATCTTACCGCTGCCGGGGCCCGGTGCTGTAACAATAACAAGCTTTCTGGAGGTCTCTATATAATCGTTTTTACCAAAGCCTTCCTCGCTTATTATACGGGATATGTTTGAGGGGTAATCCTCAATCGGGTAATGTCTGTAAACCTTGATACCAAGCTTGGTAAGGCGCTTTTCAAAAGCATTTGCCGAGGGCTGACCCGTATATCTTGTAATAACCACACTTCCAACATAAAGCCCTATTCCTCTAAAGGCATCTATAAGCCTTAGGGTATCCAGGTCATAGGTAATGCCAAGGTCTCCCCTGCGTTTGTTCTTTTCAATAGCATCAGCATTGATTACGATTACTATTTCTGCATCGTCCTTAAGCTGTAAAAGCATTTTAACCTTTGCGTCGGGCGCAAAGCCGGGCAGTACCCTCGCCGCATGATAGTCATCAAAAAGCTTACCGCCGAACTCAAGGTAGAGCTTGCCGCCGAACATTGCGATTCTGTCTCTTATGTTGCCCGACTGAAGCTCGATATACTTCTCATTATCAAACCCGATTTTTTTCATTACCACATCTCCGTTTTTAAAAGTCTCTGTTATTTTTCCACAGTTCAGCCTTTGCGGTGAACTCTTCAAAGGTGAAGCTGTTGTTAAGCACATCAAGCATCGCAGAGGACGAAAGGGATTCGGGTAATCCTAACTGCCTTAAAAAGCTTTTTCGCTTTTCTTTGCTGTCTTCTCCTCCCGAAAGTCCAAAAGTGAACATATCCGCTTTTGTGATTTTCCGTCTTTCCTCTGTCCTTGACGAGAAAACTCCGCTTTTTTTGAGTGCATTTTCAATTATTTCGGGGGTCATTCCCTCAACGCCGATAAGCCCCGATTTTGACGGCCTATCCTTTCTTTTTTCCTTGCCGTGAAGCTCAGGAACATATACATTTATAATCTCGCAATCGGAGACTATTTTTTTAATATAAGACCGTATAACCGCCCCCGCAGAGTCAGAATCCGTCATAATTATAACGCCGTTTTTCTTGGCTATTTGCCTTATTAAGTCACATTTTTCTTTATTTTTAAAAATACCGAAGCCGTCGGTGGTTATAATCAGCGCATCAACCACATTTTGAAGAGTGATTTTATCGTATTTTCCCTCAACAATCACGGGTCTGTCAAGCTTTATCAACCGCCTCACCCTTTGCGATAATATAAATAAGCCTAATTATCAACTGTTCAAGAATAATCCGCCCGTCTGCCCCGTAGGATTTAAGCCTGCGGTCGGCGTCAACCAAGGCTTCAAAGCTTAAAGAGAGCTTTTTAAAATCGAAAAGCCTTAAATTCTGCGCCGCCCTGTCAATAAGAAACTCCCTGCCCTTATAGCCGTAAAGCTCCAAGAGTTCACGCTTATCCGCTCCGCTCTTTTTTAAGGCGTAAAGGCGGTACATATCTATATACGGGGAGGAGACCGTGTATAAAATCATCATCGGCTCAAAGCGCATAAAGAAAAGCTCGTCCAGCGTTTTCAGCGCTTCGCCCGACTGCCGTGTAAAAATCTGCTTTGAAAGATTGTAAACCGATGCTTCGGGAGTTTTAACACACACATAATCTACGGTAGCCTTGGTTATTTCACCTTTTGGCAGATAGTAACACAGCTTATCAAGCTCGTTTACAAGGGTATTTATGTCCTCCCCTGCGCTCTCTATCAGATACCGTGCCGCAGCAGGGTCCATTTTACAGCCCCGTTTTGCCGCACCATCCGTAAGCATTTTAACAAGCTCGGGCGCACGCCTATGGTTAAGCTCAACCGCCGCACCGCCGCATTTTTCCGCAGCAGACATAAGTTTTTTAAATTTAGTGCTTTTTTTTACATCTATCTTTACACTGTCAAACCAAATTATTAAAAGCGCAGTATCCGGGCAGTCGGTTGCAAGACTTAAAAGCTTGTCGAAATCGGTTTTTGAACAATGCTCAAAATCGTAATCACACAGTACTGCACATTTTTTATCAGCCATCATCGGAATCTGCCAAAGAAAGTCATAAACCTCCTGCAAATCACAATCGGCGCCAAAACGGCAGAAATTAAAAATGTCATCCTTGTCAGCCGTCATTTTTATAAGCTTTTCAGCATACATTTTTTTCAAATATCCGTCGTCGCCGAACAAAATATAAATCGGAGCAAGACTCCCCGATTTAATCCGTGATTTAAACACTTCCTCGCTTATTACTGCCATTTTAACTTCCCACCGCCCTCGCTGATTATCTTTTCGTGCATTATTTTTAATTTTAACATATCTCGTCTGTGTTTACAAGCAAATAAAACGAATATTACCGAAAACAATAGCAAAAGTGCAAATATAAAGCTGTATTCGTAAAGCCTTACCGCCGCAAATGGCAAAGAGCCAAGAATATTTATGATAAAATTCACATACTTTGTCACAAGAGAAGCGGATACAAGCAGAATTTGACCGCCAAGCGGAAAAATATAATAAAAAACGAGCCCTATTGCTGCAAAATTCAGTGCCAAAGTCACCGCAAAAGCAACCAAAATATTTGCAATTACAGCAACCACCGAAACATACCCGAAAACCCAAACGGTTACAGGAAGAGTAAATAAAAGCGCACTCAAGGTTACAATAGCAAGGTTCACAAAATATGTCAGCCAACTGTTTTTAAAGACATTGTCCTTTAAATACTTTGTAACAGGAAGTGCCGCTGCCGTAATACCAAGTGTTGAAAGTACCGATAGCTGAAAAGAAATACTTAAAATTGCAAAGGGTTCGGCTATTAAAATAAGCGTGACCGCCGCACCTAATGTGTTTTCAGGAATGTTATCGCGCTTTAGAACTATGCTCATAGCATAAATAATATAGCATAATCCCGCTCTTATAATTGACTTTGTAAAACCGCAAAGTGCCGCCATAAATAAAACGGTAAGCAAAACAGTTATTGCCTTCAAATATCGGTTGTAAATGACCTTCTCTATTAGTTTATTGACGAGCGAAACTATAATCGCTAAATGCAAACCCGAAACCACCATTAAGTGGCTTACTCCCGCAGCTTTTAAATTAGCATAAAACTCGTCTGATAAATACGAACGGTCACCTACTGTTAAAGCGGTAAGGGTTGCCGCTTCTTTATAATCCATATTTGAAAAAAGTGTATCAACAATATAGCGGCGCAACTTATTTACCCTTGAAATAACAAAACCGCCCTCACCGCTGTAAATGGTAAGGTCATCCATATTTCCCGTAAGATAAATTTTCTCGGAATAATCGCTTGCCCTGTATTTATCACTTATCTTGTTTAACTCGACTGTAGCAAGAATTTTATCCCCATATTCAAAGGTGCCTTCATCAGAAAAGACCATTACACGTGTGTCATCTTTAAGCCCATCGCAGTCAAGTGCTTTAACAACCGCCGAATAATATTTCCCGTGATTTACAGGCGCTTCGATGACAGAAAAGCTACCTTTAACCGAGGCACCGTCCAAACCGCTCGCTTCATCTATTTTGTTGTATGTTGTAAGAACGCTAACCGAGGTCGCAATCAGCATAAATACCACAAATATGTAAACAGGATAAACACGCTTTTGCAGTAAAAAGAAGAATAGGAAAATCAGCAATAACCCTAAAAAGAAAATCGCCGCACGGGAATAAAAACTAATCACGCACAACCCAGAGGCACAAAGCCCGCATAAAAGCATCGGCCGTCTTTTAAGGTAATCAACCACTTTGATACTCTCCTTGTCTCTTATTCAAAGCCCATAATACAACATTTTTCGATGATTTTCAACATCCGGATTAGAATATAAAATAATTTTCGCAATTTTGCTTGACAACAGCCGTAAAAATTAATATAATTACCTATGCTGACATATTGAATGTCGTTATTATTTTCATACGGAGACGTATCGAAGTGGTCATAACGGGGCTGACTCGAAATCAGTTAGGGAGCAATCCCCCGCGAGTTCGAATCTCGCCGTCTCCGCCAAAAATAATGAATCATACCTTTGGTATGGTTCATTATTTTTTTGTGATGGTGTGAGTATGACACGTAGTTCGTCGAAGCAGTTCAAAATGCGCGATAGCATTTTGAAACTGTGAAGTCTCGAGCAACGCCCTCATGCCAAGAGTGCGTACAAGACACCGCTAAAGAAAGAACTTGATTTTTGGAATAAACAAGCGGACTTAGAGAATCAATAAATTCAGACGAATGGGTTCAGAAGATACGTTTTTTATTTCTCTGTTTTCAATATTACAATTTTTTCGAATTTCATCTCCAATTATAATCCAATAAGATTAGAGCTCAAAAACCGCCATAAAATAAGAAAAAATAGAAAAACACCTATTGAAGTCCAAACAAAGATAGTTCAGATTTCAATAGGTGTTTCATTTAGCGTTTCTTGCTTTTACGAACTCTCGAAAAACCGGTTACGAACAAAAGG
>CAJGCQ010000039.1 GCA_904501875.1 Clostridiaceae bacterium
AATGTTCTTTGAGCTTACAAGACAGCATACCCATATTGACACGCTTGACCGTGATACTTTGCTTACATTTGTAGATAGAATTGAGGTTGGACCTAAAATTTTGCCCGAAGGTAAAGTTAAGGCAAGTCATAGAAACTCAGAGTTTCAGCAAGAGATACGTATATTCTACAAGTTCGTGGGTGAAATGGACGAAATCAACAAAATTTAATAAATATGTAATAAAACTCAACCGTTTTAAGATGGGCGGGGTACACCAACCTCGTTGGCAGCTTCCATCTTAAAACGGTTGAGGGCGTCTTTAGCCTCAGGTACTACATTCTTAGCCATTGTATTTTTCTCTCCTATAATTTTTTCTCTTGCGTTTGCATTACTATTTTGTGCGAACGCTTAAATTATATTATAGGTAAATTATGATTTTTTTGCATTTTTTTGTCGTCGTCTTTTAATAATTAATTTAATTGATATTATTATGTTTACATTACCATATTCTTGTGAATTCCGATTCCTTTAAAACAGGCAGGAAGTTTGAAAACTGCGTTTCCCATCATTACAAGCTCACCGCCTTGTGGCATAAAAAAGAGAAAGGTGTAACCCTGTTTTCGAGGTTACACCATATCTCATTCAAAAAAACATACTTATGAAGCGTGCCCGTTCGGCTTGCGGGATTTTTTAATCATTATTTTCCTTGCGTTCCTTTTTAATATCCCGTACAAGTGTGAATATTATATAGGCAGAGCTTAATGCCAACAGAACTATTGCGGCGATGATTACAAAGCTGAATTTGCTTTTTTCGCTTGTTTCTTTATAAAAACCGTCGGAAGAAAAGGTGTTGAAAACCTCCTCTGCATAGGCGGTGCTTGTGCCCGAGGCTGTGTAAAAGGATAGAACACAGTCCTTTTTGTTAGCTACCGTCACATAATTTATAACGCTGTATTCGCCGCCCGAATCGCTTAGGGCTTGGGCGGTTTTTATGAAGCTTTGACCGTCTTTATCAATTAGCTCTCCGCTGCCGAAACCGGTTATATCGGGTATCAGTGCCGTGATTTTATCTTCCGAAAGGTTTGAAAGATTGCCGATACTCGAAGAAAATGCTGATTCAGCAAGCGAAATCCTTATCTGCTTTGTATTATTTTTATTTACGGCGAGGAACACTATACAGTTTTCATTGCAGTAGCTTTCAAGCTCATCGGCGGTCATACCGAGGAGTTTAGCGGTATCTTCGGCGCTTCCGCCTGATTTATAGCTGTAAAAATCCTTGGGAGCGGTAATTTCAATACTGTCGCTTGCCGCAAAAACAGAAGTGGTCAGTATTAAAGCCGCCCATAAGGCGCAAATAATTCTTTTAATCAAAAAAATCACCCTGATATTATTCAATATTATTTTGCTTTTTAGCTGCAGTAAGGGTATTTTGCATAAGCATTGCGATAGTCATAGGACCTACGCCGCCGGGAACGGGGGTTATGGCAGAGGCTTTTTTTGCGACCTCGTCATAATCTACATCGCCGTACAGCTTCCCGCCAACTCTGTTCATTCCCACATCTATTACCACAGCGCCGTCCTTTACCATATCGGCGGTGACGAATTTCGCCCTTCCGACAGCCGCCACAAGAATATCGGCCTTACTGCATATTTCTTTTAAATTCTGTGTTCTTGAATGGCAGACCGTAACAGTTCCGTTTTTGTGGAGCAAAAGCATAGCCATGGGCTTGCCGACAATGTTTGAGCGGCCTATTACAACGCAATTTTTACCTTCGGGGTTTATATTCTCATAGGCTAACATTTCCATAATTCCTGCGGGGGTGCAGGGGACAAAATCAAAGTCACCTATCATTATTCTGCCGACGTTTACGGGGTGGAAGGCGTCCACATCCTTTTCGGGCAGAATGGAGTTTATTATAAGCTTTTCGTTAAGGTGAGAAGGCAGCGGCAGCTGACAAAGTATGCCGTTAATGCTATTTTTGCGGTTAAGCTCGTCCACAAGCCTTAAAAGCTCTTCTTCTGTTGTGCTTGCGGGAAGAGCGTACTCCTCGGAGATAATCCCTAATGCCTCGCAGGCCTTTTTCTTATTTGCAACATATATTTTTGATGCGGGGTCCTCGCCTACGATTATTACCGCAAGTCCTACGGTAATACCTTTTTTATTCAGCTCGGCGACACCCTTTTTAACCCGCTCTTTCACTGCGGCAGATATTACCTTACCGTCAATTATCTTGCTCATTTTCATCTTCCTTTATTTCTTCTGTTAATTCTGCGGTTCCCCGTTTTCCTCAAAAACTGTGCTGTAATCGCCTGTTTTGGCATTTTCTGCGGCACGGCGGAGATTTACCGCAAGCAAAACCGCACCCGCAATACATATGCATAGGGATAACAAGCAGGAAACACGGAAGTTGCCTATCATAAGGCTGTCGGTGCGTAACAGCTCGATTACAGCTCTGCCAAAGCCGTACCACACGCAGTACATAAGGGAAATCTGACCGCTGAAGCGGCGTTTTTTACTGAAATAATTAAGTACGAAAAAGCCTGCGATACACCAAACCGACTCATACAAAAAGCAGGGGTGAACAAGACCCTCGCCCATTTCGGCAACGGTCCTTTCGCTTTCCATACCCCACCAAGTACTGCCGGTAAAGGAACCGTAGGCCTCTTGATTTACAAAGTTGCCCCAGCGTCCTATTCCCTGACCGATAAGAAAGCCTACTGCGGCAATATCGAACATATCAAGAATTTTAACCTTGCGGATTTTGCACATAACAGCCCCCGAGACAAAGGCACCTATAACTCCGCCGTAAATCGCAAGCCCCGAAAAGCCCGAGGAGTTTCCAAAACCGAAAAAGTCACCTATGCTGCCGAGCGGCTCTCCATCAAAAATCACATAATAAGCACGGGCCGATAGTATTGCAACAGGGGTTGCCACCAAAACAACATCAAGCATACGGTCGGTGTTTAAGTTAAACCTTGAAGCATTTTTTATGCCGTAAATAAGGGCCAGCAAAAAGCCTGTTGCAATAATTATTCCGTACCAGTAAATGTCCCAATGGCGGGAGCCTAAGGGAATGGAAAAAGCTACGGGGGATAGGGTAAGCTTTATTCCGAAAATAACAACTTCATAGCTCATAAACTTTACCTCACTCGGGATTTACAACCGAAAGAACGGTTTTATTGTTATCAAGCAGGGAAAGTCTCTTGTAAACATCGTCGGGAGTTACCTTTTTCAAATACTTAAGCTCGTCAAACAGCCCGCTGTCCGACATAGCACATTCAACAAGCTGGGAACCAATGCTTTTTACGCTGTTAAAGGAGCGCACCGCCTCGCCGTACATTCCGCAACGGACGGCGGAAAAAAGCTTTTTATCAATGCCGTCTGTTTTAAGGCGTTCGACCTCTGCTTTAATTTCCTCGGCAACCTTTTTGGGGTCTGCCGATTCACCCTCAAATATCACTGCGGAATATCCGTTGCCCGTGAAGTATTCAAAGGAAAACTCATCATTTATAAGGCCCTTGTTTATAAGCTTTTTATAAAGAGGGGAGGAGTCCCCTGCAATTATCTCGAGCAAAAGTGCGGTACGCACCTTTTCCTTTGCCGTGCGCTCGGGCTTATCCATACTTTCCTTATAGCCGAAGCAGAAAATAGGCTGGGCAACCTCGAGCTTTTGTTCCACATAGCTTTCGCATACCTCTTCCGGCTCGTCACAGCCGATTCTTTCAATTTCAATCGGCGCATTTGTTTTAATGGCGCCGTTTATCTGATTTAAAACCTTTTCGGGATTTACATTTCCCGCAATGCAGATAAACATATTAGACGGATTGTAAAAGGTGTTATAGCACTTGTAAAGCAACTTGTCGTCAATTTCGGCAATAGATTCCACAGTACCCGCAATGTCAATTCTCACAGGGTGGTTTTTGTACATCGCAAGCAGCATATTAAACATAACCCGCCATTCGGGGCTGTCATCATACATCCTTATTTCCTGACCGATTATGCCCTGCTCCTTTTGCACTGTCTCGGCGGTAAAATAGGGAGACTGCACGAAATCAAGCAGAATACCTAAATTATCGTAAAATCTATCCGAGCAGGAGAAAAGATAGCAGGTGCGGTCAAAGGAGGTATAGGCGTTGGCATAAGCGCCCGTTGCGGCATATTTTGTAAAGGCGTCGCCGTCCTCGCTTTCAAAAAGCTTGTGCTCAAGAAAATGGGCTATACCCTCGGGCACCTGCGTTTTTTCGCCGTTTACCGAAAAGCAAGTGTCTATAGAGCCGTATTTTGTGCCGAAAACCGCATAGGCAGAATTGTACTGTGGCTTTTCAAGAATGTAAATTTTAAGTCCCGACGGGTGAAGGGCTTTGATGTAGCTCTCCCCGATCTCGCTCTCAAAAACCTGTTTTTGCATTACTTCTCCTCCTTGGGTAACAGCTTATATACTGTATGAAGCTTAACGCCCTCTGCGGCGTTTATTATGTCCTGACGGGTGATTGCCGAAATTTTCCCACCTATTTCTTCAGGGGAGTAAAGGGTTTTATTATTTGCTTTAAGGGCATACCAAGTATCAAGCGTAACCTGACTGTCGTTATAAGAATTAAGGGAATCACGAAGACTTTTAAGGGAAGCCTCGTATTCAAAGTCGGTAAATTCACCCTTTTTAACCGAGTCGAGCTGGTTTAATATCTCACGCTGTGCTTTATCGGCATTCTCCGCCTCAACTCCCGAATCCACCGTTACAAGTCCCTTACCTCGGACAGTAGCAGCCGAACAGTAATAGCAAAGGCTCATTTTTTCACGAACATTTGAGAAAAGCTTGGAATAGGGGCCGCCGCCGAAAATATCGGTCATAACCATAAGGGGCAGGGAAACATCGTCGTCCCCGTACATATCTGACGAAAATCCCATAACAAGTTTGCCCTGCTTTACCGCCATTCTTTCGGTGATTTCGTTCGGTTTCTCTATAGGAGCGGTAGGCTCGTTTAATTTACAGTCTGTAATTTCAGCGCGGCTTACACCGTCTAACCTTTCGGCAATGGTCTCAAAAAAGCGGGAGGGCAATGACGAGCCGATTACCTGCACCCTTATAAAGGCTTTTTTAAGCATATTTTCCCAAGCCGTATAAAGGCTTTTTCCCGTAACCTTACGGACATCATCAACTGTGCCGCACTTAGGCACGCCGTAGGACTTACCCTTATACATTTCCTCAATAAGGCGGTTTTTGGCGTAAATTCTCTTTTCGCTGATTTCGCCGTTAATATGCTCTATTGCTTTGCGCTTTTCACGGTTAAGGTCATCTTCGCAAAAAGCACCGTTCTCCGCCTTGGGCTTAAAAATAAGGCTTAAAAGCATATCGGTCGCACGGCTTAAAAGTGATTCGTTTTCAAAGGTATATTTGTCGTTAATAACCGAAATTCTTATTCTGAGCAGCTGATAATCCCCGAGCTTTTCTGCCGATGCGTCAAGACTTGCGCCGTAAAGACGGCTTAGCTTGTAATTAAGCACCGAAAAATCGGGATACTCCTCGCCGCAGGTGGTGAGCATAAAGGGCAAAAGCGCATACTCCGCCGCAGTACCATCGGATAGCGGCAGATAAAAATTAAAGGAAACAGAGGTTGTGTTAAAGCGCTCATTTTTGATAAATAAGCCTTCAGCGCCCTTAGACAGGCTGTAAATTTTAGCAGACATCATATCCCTCCGCAAAAATGAAATATATGATATATTATTATACCACAGTTGTAATAATTTAGCAAGATTAAACAAAGCGGATTAAAACAAATAGGGCTCAAAAAAGTATTGATTATACCGAAAAAATATAATATAATAATGATATATCAAAAATGACATACCATTATGTCAACATAGCATTTTACGGATAGGCGAAAGTATGTTAAAATATTAACAAAGTCAAAAAAGAATGGTGCGCAAGGCTTAGGGATAAGCCTGCCGCCTACCGCAAAAAGTCAATTAAAAAAGTATTTTATAAAAGGAGATAGAATAATGGAAAAGAATTACCCGATAGTAGACAGCGTCGAGACCCTCGAAGCGGCAATCGCAAGGGTTAGAGCGGCTCAAAGAAAGTTTGCTACCTACACTCAAGAGCAGGTAGACGCAATCTTCAAGGCCGCCGCCACAGCCGCAAACCAAGCACGAATTTCCCTTGCAAAGCTTGCAGTTGAGGAAACAGGAATGGGTATTGTGGAGGATAAGGTTATCAAAAACCACTATGCCTCGGAATACATCTACAACGCATACAGGAACACTAAGACCTGCGGTATAATCGAAGAGGATAAGGAGTTCGGCATAAAGAAGGTAGCAGAGCCTATCGGCGTAATTGCGGCGGTTATTCCTACTACCAACCCCACCTCTACCGCTATATTTAAAACACTCCTTGCTCTTAAAACCCGCAACGGTATAATTATCAGCCCCCACCCGAGAGCTAAGGGCGCTACAATCGCCGCTGCTAAGATAGTTCTCGAGGCTGCGGTTAAGGCGGGCGCTCCCGAGGAGATTATCAGCTGGATAGATGTTCCTTCCCTCGAAATGACAAATGTTGTTATGAAAGAGGCGGACATCATCCTCGCTACAGGCGGTCCCGGAATGGTGCGTGCCGCTTATTCAAGCGGTAAGCCGGCATTGGGCGTTGGCGCCGGTAATACCCCCGCTATCATTGATGACACAGCAGACATCCTGCTTGCTGTTAACTCCATTATTCATTCAAAAACCTTTGATAACGGTATGATTTGCGCTTCTGAGCAGTCGGTAATCGTTCTTGATAAGGTTTACAAGAAGGTTAAAAAAGAATTTGCTGACAGAGGCTGCTACTTCTTAAACCCCGAGGAGACCGAGAAGGTGCGCAAGACCATTATCATCAACGGCGCGCTTAACGCTAAGATAGTAGGTCAGAAGCCTGTTACAATCGCCGCTTTAGCAGGGGTTGAGGTTCCCGAAGCGACCAAGATTCTTATAGGCGAGGTTGAGAGCGTTGAGCTTTCCGAAGAGTTTGCTCACGAAAAGCTTTCTCCCGTACTTGCTATGTACAAGGCTAAGAACATAGATGAAGCTTTCGACAAAGCAGAACAGCTTATTGCCGACGGCGGTTACGGTCATACCTCTTCAATTTATCTTAACGCCGTTACAGAGAAAGAAAAGCTCAACCAATTCGCAGCCCGTATGAAGACCTGCCGTATCCTCGTTAACACTCCCTCGTCACAGGGCGGTATCGGTGACCTTTACAACTTTAAGTTAGCTCCCTCGCTTACCCTGGGCTGCGGCTCTTGGGGCGGAAACTCCGTATCCGATAATGTTGGAGTTAAGCACTTAATCAATATTAAAACCGTTGCCGAGAGGAGAGAGAATATGCTTTGGTTCAGAGCACCTGAAAAGGTTTATATTAAGAAGGGCTGTCTGCCCGTTGCCCTTGATGAGCTTAAGAGTGTTATGGGCAAGAAAAAGGCTTTCATTGTTACCGACAGCTTCTTATTCAACAACGGCTATACAAAGCCGATTACAAACAAGCTTGAGGAAATGGGAATTGAGCACGCCACCTTTGCCGATGTTGCTCCCGACCCGACCCTCCAGTGCGCTATGGCAGGTGCCGAGCAGATGCGTGCCTTTGCTCCTGATGTAATTATTGCAGTAGGCGGCGGCTCTGCTATGGATGCGGCTAAGATTATGTGGGTACTTTACGAGCATCCCGAGGCCGACTTTATGGATATGGCCATGCGCTTCTCCGATATCAGGAAGAGAATTTACACCTTCCCGAAGATGGGCGAAAAGGCTTACTTTATCGCTGTTCCCACCTCTGCAGGTACAGGCTCTGAAGTTACCCCCTTTGCAGTTATCACAGACGCCGACACAGGCATTAAATATCCCCTTGCAGACTATGAGCTTATGCCGAATATGGCTATCGTTGACGCTGATTTGCATATGTCCGCACCTAAGGGACTTACCGCAGCTTCGGGTATCGACGCTGTTACACACAACCTTGAGGCTTACGCTTCAATGCTTGCGACAGACTACACCGACGGTTTAGTTCTTCGCAGTCTCCAGATGATATTCAAATATCTCCCCGAGGCTTATGATAACGGACCTAATGACCCGATTGCAAGAGAGAAGATGGCTAACGCCGCTACTATGGCGGGTATGGCTTTTGCAAATGCCTTCCTCGGTGTTTGCCACTCTATGGCTCATAAGTTGGGCGCTTTCCACCACATTCCTCACGGTGTTGCAAACGCACTTATGATTGATGAGGTTATCCGTTTCAACTGCGCCGAAGTTCCCACAAAGATGGGTACCTTCTCACAATATGACCACCCCCATACCATGGCTCGCTATGCCGAGGTTGCAGATGCTTTAGGTCTTAAGGGCAAAACCGACGAAGAGAAGGTTGAAAGCCTTATCGCCGCTCTTGACGAGCTTAAGGCTAAGGTTGGCATCAAGAAGACCATCCGCGATTATGTTCCGGACGAGGCCGACTTCTTGGCCCGTCTTGACGAGATGACCGAGCAGGCCTTCGATGACCAGTGCACAGGCGCTAACCCTCGTTATCCGCTGATGAGCGAAATGAAGCAGATGTACTTGAACGCTTACTACGGCACACATGAAAATGTTTAATAAAAAAGCTTACGGGAGGTAAATGAAATGAAACTTGATAAAATTATTGCAGTCAGAACAGGTAAAACAATATACAAGGATGAGGACCGTGCTGTTAAGGTGTTCGACGCTGATTATTCAAAGTCCGACATTTTAAACGAAGCCCTCAATCAGGCCCGTATCGAGGAAACAGGACTTAACATTCCGAAAATTTTGGGCGTTACAATGATTGACGGCAAATGGGCGATTGTAAGCGAGTTCATTAAGGGTAAGACAATGGCTCAATTAATGCAGGAAAATCCCGATAAGTTTGATGAATATTTGGAGCAGTTTGTTGATATTCAGATGAGCATTCACGAAATGAAGGCTCCCTTGCTTACAAAGCTTAAGGATAAAATGAATCGCAAAATTAGTCAGGCTGATATTGACGCTACCACCCGTTACGAGCTTCACACCCGTCTTGAGGGTATGCCCAAGCACAATAAGGTTTGCCACGGCGACTTCAATCCCTCTAATGTAATAATTACCGATGAGGGTGTGCCTTATATACTTGACTGGGCTCACGCCACACAGGGTAACGCCTCTGCCGATGTTGCAAGAACATATCTTTTGTTCTGGCTTGAAGGTAATATTGAGGGCGCTAAAAAGTATATAGAGCTTTTCTGCAAGAAGAGCGACACCGCCAAGCAGTACATTGAAAAATGGCTTCCCATCGTTGCGGCTTCCCAGTCTGTTAAGGGCAACGCAAAGGAAAGAGAATTCTTACTTTCCTGGGTAGATGTTGTAGATTACGAATAATATAAAATTTGGGAGGAAATAAAATGAAAGTAACAGTATGCATAGGCAGCTCCTGCCACCTTAAGGGCTCAAGACAGGTCGTTGAGGAATTTCAGTACCTCATTTCCGAAAATAATTTAAAGGAAGAGGTTGAGCTCGGCGGTACTTTCTGCATGGGCAACTGTCAAAAGGGCGTTTGCGTAACCGTTGACGGCGAGCTTTATTCCGTATCCCCCGAAACTGCGAGAGGCTTTTTTGAGGAGAATATTCTCGCAAAATTAAAGTAA
>CAJGCQ010000040.1 GCA_904501875.1 Clostridiaceae bacterium
AAAAAATAACTCCGATACAACTAAAATCGGTTTGTCAAAATGCTTTTATGCGTTTCGACTTTCGATATTCATTATAGCCGTATCGGAGAGTTTTTTCAACTATTTTTAAGCTTTAGCTTTTTTGCTGTTAACAAAACGAAGGATAAGCATAAGTACGGTCATAAGCACGATGCCTGTTCCAAGGATTATAAACACATTTTGAACAAAGCCTGCGAGCAGATAGCATACAAGAGAGATGCCCGCTACTGTCAGAGCATATGGCAGCTGTGTTGAAACATGGTTTACATGGTTGCACTGCGCTCCTGTGGAAGCCATAATCGTGGTATCCGAAATCGGTGAGCAATGGTCGCCGCAAACCGCGCCCGCAAGGCAGGCGGAAATGCAGATAACAACCATTGACGGAATAGCGCCGGTAGAAGAAACATTCGCAAGCTGATTTTCAAATACATCTATGACAATCGGAATAAGAATACCGAAGGTACCCCAAGAGGTGCCTGTGGCAAAAGCAAGACCCACCGCAACTACAAAGAGGATTGCGGGGAGAAGAATCTGAACAGCGGTAGCCGACTCAACAAGTGAAGAAACAAAAGAGCCTGCCTCTAAAAGACCTGTCATTGACTTTAATGCCCAGGCAAAGGTAAGAATAAGTATAGCGGGAACCATCTGTTTAAAGCCCTCGGGAATAGCTTGCATACAGTCATTAAAGCTTAATACCCTGCGGCAGATATAATAAATAACAATGAGGATTAATGCGGCCATAGAACCGATAGAAAGACCGTAGGCTGCATCACAGTCTGCAAATGCATCGACAAAGCCGGCGCCCGAGAAGAAGCCGCCCGTGTAAATCATACCCATTACGCAAAGAACAATAAGAAGGATAACGGGAAGTACAAGGTCAATAACCTTACCCTTTGTTGTAACGGGAGCCTCTGCATCGGAAGAATATGTATTATCCCCTGTTGTGAACAAGTCGCCCTTTGCGGCGTTTTGTTCGTGGGTGCGCATAGGTCCGTAATCAACATTGAGAGCAGACATAAGTATTATCATTAAAATAGTAAGCAGGGCGTACATATTGTAAGGAATTGTTTTTATAAAGAGTGAAATACCGTTTACACCCTCAACAGTACCGCTGACTGCCGCCGCCCAAGAGGAAATCGGGGCTATAATACAAATAGGTGCGGCGGTCGCATCTATAAGATAGGCAAGCTTTGCACGGGAAATCTTGTTAGAATCGGTAACGGGGCGCATAACCGAGCCAACGGTCAAGCAGTTAAAGTAATCGTCAACGAAAATAAGCGCTCCAAGCCCGAAGGTTGCAAGAGATGCTCCCCTGCGGGTTTTAATCCTTTTTACCGCCCATTCACCGTAAGCACGGCTTCCGCCCGCACGGTTCATAAGCACAACAATTATTCCGAGAACAACAAGGAATACAAGTATACCCACATTCCAAGAATCAGAAATATTCTTAATAATACCCTCGTTTACAACGGCATTAAAGAATGCGGGAAATCCGCTTCCGAGAGTTGCATCCTCGCCTATAGAAATAGCGGTGGAGGAAAACGTACAAAGCAGTCCGCCTGTTACAATACCAAGAAATAGTGAAGAATAAACTTCCTTAGTAATGAGTGCCAGTCCTATTGCCACAACTGGCGGCAATAGCGACCAGAGGGAGTTTACAGGGCTTGTTATCGGTGACTGAATAAAGCAGAGAACGACAAAAGCCAGCACGATTAGCGCAAAAATGATTTTGCTTAATACACTTTTTTTCATTTTTTTACCTCCTGAAAATAAAGAAAAAAAGCCGTGACTGCTTGATAAGCAATCACGGCAAATGCCTGAAAATGATATGTACAAGCTAATACAAAATGATAATATCACAGTATATTAGACTTGTCAACAAAAAATTAATAATCTGTTCAAAATTAGCTTATAAGGATTTAACTTGTCCGTTAATACAAAGGGAGAAATTACCGCTTTTAAGGATTTTCACAAGCTCATCTATATCTTCAATAGGCTTTTCGGTAAATATGCCCGCCTTACCTATTCTGTCACTATTTGCTTCATGAATATCTCCGCCGGAGGTCATAAGCTTATTAAAACTGCGAGCATACTCAAAAGCTTTCTGGTTTTCCTCATCGTAATTGCAGGAATTATAAATTTCAACCCCGTCAGCGCAGTAAAGCTCGGGCTGAACTGTAGAGTCGATATATTCCCGTTCTCTGTACGGATGCGCCTGAACAACCAAGCAACCTGCGTTTTGCAAAAGCTTGCAAATATCCTCTACGGGCATACCCTCAATCTCGGGATGCTCATAAAGAAATTCCCTGTGAAGACCGTAAAACAGTATGTCGTGACCGCCGGCATAGGAATATTCGGCACCGAAAAATACCTTAAAGCCCTCATATTCCTCCGCCGCCTTTGCCGCACGCTGATAAGCTATAAAATACCTATCAACCCTTTCCCGCCAAGGAAGCTCTCTTGGGACAGGGGTAGAGTTACAGCCGCAGATAAAATGATCGGTAATAACAATCCCGTTATATCCTTTTTCGGCGTATGCCTTTACCTGCTCCTCGGGAGCGCTTCGCCCGCAACAGCTGCTTACACTTGTATGAACATGTAAATCATACTTATACATAAGAATTCCTCAAACCTTAAATAATTAAACTGCTAATGTCGGTGTCTCCATTATTGCACGGAAGTCCTCGCCCGAAATCTTTTCTTTATCAAAGAGGATTTTAGCAACCTCGTGAAGCTTAGGCATAGCGCCGTTTAAGAGTTCAAGGGCCTTCTTATATTGGTTCATAACAACCGACTCAATTTCCTCATCGATTACAGCGGCGGTCTTCTCGGAATAGTTGGGAGTTGAAGAGAAATCACGGCCTAAGAAGACCTCGTTATCGTCGTGACCGTAGGTTACAAGCCCCAATTTATCACTCATACCGAACTTTGTTACCATCTTGCGGGCGAGGTCGGTGGCTCTTTCAATATCGTTAGAAGCTCCTGTGCAAACATCGTTTTGTGTGAGCTGTTCTGCCGCTCTGCCACCCAACAAGGAGCAAATCTGCTCTAATATCTGATTTTTTGAAGTATGGCCCTTTTCGTCAACCGGCAGATACATTGTATATCCTGCCGCCATACCTCGCTGAATAATAGAAATCTGGTGAACGGGGTCTTGAGTTGGCAGGAAGTAGGATACTACCGCATGACCCGCCTCGTGATAAGCAGTTACCATCTTATCCTTATCCGAAACGATATGGGACTTCTTCTCTGCGCCCATTACCACCTTGATGGTAGCCTCCTCGATTTCCTCTTGGGTAATCGCCTTTTTACCGTGGCGAACCGCAAGAAGCGCCGATTCATTTAAGAGGTTTGCAAGGTCTGCGCCTGTAAAGCCCGAGGTGGATTTTGCTATAGTGGCAAGGTTTACATCGGGGCCTAAGGGCTTTCCTCTTGAGTGTACCTTTAAGATTTCCTCTCTGCCCTTTACATCGGGGTAGTTTACGGTAATCTGGCGGTCAAAGCGGCCGGGTCTTAACAGCGCCTTATCAAGTATATCGGGGCGGTTTGTAGCTGCCATTACGATAACGCCCTCGTTTGTGCCAAAGCCGTCCATTTCAACAAGCATTTGGTTCAGGGTTTGCTCACGCTCATCGTGACCGCCGCCGAGACCCGCACCACGCTGACGGCCCACCGCATCAATTTCATCTATAAATATGATTGCGGGGGCTGCCTTTTTAGCCTCACCGAATAAATCACGCACACGGGAAGCACCGACGCCTACAAACATTTCAACAAAGTCAGAGCCGGAAATCGAGAAAAACGGCACTCCCGCCTCTCCCGCAACAGCTCTTGCCAAGAGGGTTTTACCCGTTCCAGGAGGGCCTACAAGCAAAACGCCCTTAGGAATCTTTGCGCCAAGCTCATTGTACTTTTTGGGGTCTTTAAGGAAATCGACTATCTCAGCCATTTCCTCCTTTTCCTCGTCAGCGCCCGCAACATCAGCAAAGGTAGTTTTCTTTTTACCGTCGTCCTTTCTGACCTTTGCCTTTCCGAAGCCCATGGTCTTGTCCGCCCCCATTGAGGCGTTCATACGCTTCATTATGAATATCCAGAAGACAACCATAATGGCAATCATGAGGACTGTGGGCAAAAGATTCATAATCCACGCCGCCTCACCGCCAGACTTATAATCGTATTTAATTATTTTATCGGTGCCGCTGTTCTTCTCATTAATCGACATAACGGATTCATTGACATCGTTATAAAAAATCGAAGGGTCGGCAATGGTATAGTGGTATTTTTTGCCGTCGTCACGCTTGGTATAAACAAGGTCGCCGCTGTAAAGGTTAAGTTCAAATTCGGAAATTTCATTATCCTTAACCATATCGACAATCTCGTAATACTTTGTCTCAACTGTGTTTTTTGAAAGATAGGAAACCGAAAGTATAGCAACAATAAAAACAATCGGTATACCTATAAACAAAAGCACATTTTTTAAATTCTTGTTCAAAAAGGGTATGCTCCTTTCCTATTTGTCAGCGTAAACCTTGGGCGATAAAACACCGACATAAGGCAAATTTCTGTATTTTTCGTTATAATCAAGACCGTAGCCTATAACAAACTCATCGGGTATAACCTTACCAAAATAATCGGCTTTAATATCCGCCTGCCTGTTAGCGGGCTTATCAAGAAAAGCGCACACCTTGATGCTTGCGGCATTCCTGTCAAGCAGAACATTTTTAAGGTAAGCGAGTGTAATACCGGAATCGAGAATATCCTCAACCAAAAGTATATCGCAGCCGTCGGGGTTGATATCAAGATCCTTTTTGAATTTTACAACACCTGAGGTTTTAGTGCCGCTGTATGACGATACCGCCATAAAATCAATCTCGCAGTCACAGGTAATATTACGCATTAAGTCTGCCATAAATACCACTGCGCCCTTAAGCACGCTTACAAGCAACAGCTTTTTGCCCTTATAGTCCCGTGAGATTTCCTCGCCTAATCTTGCGCATATTTCTTTAATTTCCTCCTCGGATACGAGGATTTTTTCAACATCTTTGTCAATCGACATTTTTTCAACCTCTAATCATTAATTTTGCTCTGTGAAGCGTTAATTATCATAATATCACGAGAATTCTTTGTGACTGCGCATCTCTGTGCAACACCTATTCCGAAAATCCAGATAACTCCCGAATCGTCAGCAAGAACAGGAAGAGTGTCTCTAAGCTCGGTGGGCACACGATACTCATTCATAAGCTTTTTAAGGGATTTTGTGCAGCCCCGCCCCACAAGTCTTATACTGTCTCCTGCCTGCCTTGTCCTTAATACCGATTTTCCTATAATTTTATCACAGTCAAGAGAATTATTTAATAACAAATTATTAATTTTTTCGCCGTTTGTAAACAAATCGTTAATACGGCGCTCGGTTTTAACCTTAAATTCAAAATTTTTAGCGTTTTTTTCTTTTTGTTTGGTTATAAACAGTCTTCCGTCTTTTATCTCGGCATAAAAACCTAAAGGAAGACCCGTTCTTCCCCTCGCTCCACATATTCTGTAAATTTCCGAAATATGCAAATTGTCAAGGGATAATTCGTCAGCAGAAATTTCCGCAAACTTTTTTATGGCTCTTTTTGCAATAGGCGCTTTCGGCAGAGAGGATACATCAAGTCCTCCCCCGCTTAAATTTTCATACAAATATCTATCCGCACATTCCTCTAAAAATAAACTATCCTCGGATAATTCCGACGCTGCTCTTACCGCCGCTCTTTCAGCACTCGGGTTAATCTCCTTTAAAACAGGGATAACCCTATGCCTGATTTTATTGCGTGTATAATCATCGGATAGGTTTGTTGAATCGGTGACATATCGTATATTGTTATTTTTGCAGTAGGTCTCAACGTCTTCCCGTGTGCATAAAATCAAGGGTCTTATAAAAATTCCCCGTTTAGGCGGTATTCCGCAAAGTCCTTTGAGTGCAGAGCCCCTTGTAAGGTTAAAAAGCAGAGTTTCAAGGTTATCGCTTGCAGTGTGAGCGGTTGCGACCGCACCCTTGCTTACCCGAGACAGAAAGTCATATCTTACCTCTCTTGCGGCAAGCTCGGTGCTTAATTTTCTTTCCCGTGCAAAGCTGAGAACATCAATTCTCTCACAAGAAAGCGGTACACCTAATTTTTCACACTGCTTTTTTACAAATTCCTCGTCTCTTAGCGCCTCGTCTCCCCTAATCATATGGTTAAGGTGAGCTGCAAAGAGATTAATACCGAGCTTTTCTCTGAGATTAAACAGCGCATATAAAAGGGACATTGAGTCCGCCCCGCCGGAAAGGGCAACGGTCACCTCTTTTGTGTCTTGTAAAAGAGAAAACCGTTCTATCGCAGTTAAAACCGATTTTTCCATTATCTAAACACATCCACAGAGGTAAATCTTGTAAACTGACCGTCCCAATGCAGGTCAACCGTGCCGATTTCGCCATGGCGGTTTTTAGCGACAATGCACTCTGCTCTTGTTTCGTCGCTCCTATCCTCATCGTCCGACTTTTCGTTGTCATAATACGCCTCACGGTAGAGAAAAAGCACTATATCGGCGTCCTGCTCGATAGAGCCTGATTCTCTAAGGTCCGAAAGGGCGGGTCTGTGGGATTTTCCCTTGGTTTCGGTGCCGCGGGAAAGCTGAGCGCAGGCGATAACAGGGACTTTAAGGTCCTTTGCCATAATTTTAAGATTTCGGGTTATTTCCGAAACCTCCTGAACACGGTTTTCGGTAGAGCGTGCCGACTTCATAAGACCTAAATAGTCTACCACAACAAGGTCAAGCTGTTTCATTCGGCGTAACTTCGCCTTCATTTCGGGCACGGTTATTGAAGAGGTTTCGTCAAAATAGATATTAGCCTTTGAAAGGGCGTCACCCGCTTGGGCGAGTCTTGTCCACTCGTCGTCATCAAGCTCGCCTGTCCTTAGCTTTTCACTCTTAATTCCCGCTTCGCTTGACAACATTCGTTGTGCTAATTGGTCCCTGGTCATTTCGAGGGAGAAAAAGCATACGGTTTTTCCCGTATTCATAGCGACATTTCTTACAATGTTAAGGGCGAACGAGGTTTTACCCATACCCGGTCTCGCACCCAAGATAATAAGGTCAGACTTATTAAGGCCCGTTATCATTTTATCAAGCTCGCCGATACCGCAGGGTATGCCCACATAATCCGCACGGGTTTCGGGGTCTGCCATTTTAGAAAGGCGGTCATATGTCTCATTTTCGATAACGCTTTTTATGTGGGTAAGACCGCTTATCTCACGCCCTTGGCGTATTTCAAAAATACGCTGTTCGGCGTTGTCAATCAGTCTGCCCGAGTCTAATTCATTTTCATTTATATCCTTAATAATATCCTGTGCGGCGGTCATAAGGGAGCGTGCATAATAGCGCTCACGGATTATTGCGACATATGTAAGCACATTTGCCGCCGAGGGGACGGTCTGGACAAGCTGTGTTAAATATGCCTTGCCACCCGCCTCGTCATAAACGCCGTCGCTTTTCAATTTTTCAAGGAGAGACACAAAATCTATAGTCTGGCTAAGCTCGTACATAGCCGACATAGCGGAGTAAATTTCCCTATGCTGGGGGATATAAAAATACTCCGTTTTCATTTGTACGGCAATTTCGTTTAAGCACTGCGGGTCTATTATAACAGAGCCTAAAACCGCCTGCTCCGCCTCTACAGAATAAGGAAGCCTTCCACCTTCAAGGTCGTAAATAAGCTTTTTGTCCGCCATTTTTTCACTCCGATACATTAACGGTAATTTTTGCCGTTATGCCCTGATAAAGCTTAATTTCAGCAGTATATTCACCGAAATTTTTAATATCCGCAACATTCATTTTTTTGCGGTCAATTTCAATACCGAGCTTTGCTTTAATCTCGGCGGCGATCTCCTTTGAGGTTACAGAGCCGAAAAGCTTGCCGCCCGCACCCGCTTTAGCGGTAATGCTTACGGTTTTTCCGTCAAGCTTTGCGGCGGTTTCCTTTGCGGCAGCGATTTCCTCTTTTTTGTGATGTGCAGCAGACTCCTCACGGTTTTTAAGCTCGTTTAAAGCCGCATTATCGGCCTCGATTGCTAATTTTTTCGGAAAAAGAAAATTCCTTGCATATCCGTCCGATACATTACAAAGCTCACCCTTTTTGCCCTTTCCTTTTACATCCTGTAACAATACTACCTTCATATTAATCTCCATTCTGCCGCTAAAGCGTTATCACAAATAGGTAATGACATCTCCATAAGCGGCGAATGGAGATTATACCGGCATGTTCCTATATTGCTAATAGCGTGATTTTTCACGCTATACACCCTTTCAATTAATTATACTTCCATAATAATCGGCAAAATCATAGGAGCTCTTCTCGTTTTTGCGCTGACAAAACGGGATACCCTCTCCTTAATTCTGGTTTTCATAGTATTCCAATCGCTTACGCCTTCGTCATAGCAGCGCTCAAGTATATCACATACTAGCTCGTTGATATCGTGCATAAGCTCTTCGGACTCTTTAACATATACAAAGCCACGGGACACAACATCGGGGCCTGCAACCACCTCTCTTGTTACACTGTCAATCGAAACGGCGACAATTATTATACCATCATCTGCTAAATGCTTTCTGTCACGAAGAACAATATTGCCCACGTCGCCTACGCCGAGGCCGTCAACAAGCACCCTGCCTGCAGGTACGGTTTCGGTGGACTTAAGCGTTTTTTTTGAAACCTCGATAACACTTCCGTTACCCGCTATAAGGATATTTTCCTTAGGTATCCCCATTTGGCGGGCGAGTCCCGCATGCTTCATAAGGTGCTTTTGCTCGCCGTGAAGTGGGATAAAGTATTTCGGTTTTACAACGCTCATCATAAGCTTCAGCTCTTCCTGACAGGCGTGACCCGAAACATGAACATCATACATCCTCTCGTAAACGACATTAGCTCCCCGTTTCATAAGCTCGTTGATAACCTTGCCTACAAGCTTTTCGTTGCCCGGTATCGGTGTTGCCGAAATAATAAACATATCCCCTGGGATAATCTCAACCTGCCTATGCTCCGAAAAAGCAATACGGTGCAGGGCTGAAAGGGGCTCGCCCTGACTGCCTGTAGTGATAATTACAAGCTCGCTTGGCGGGCAATTTCTTATCATTTCAATATCAACTAAAATATCCTTGGGCAGCTTCAAATAGCCAAGCTCGGAAGCGACGGTTACGACATTTATCATACTTCTGCCGGAAACCGCCACCTTGCGGCCGCACTTTGCCGCCTCATCAATAATCTGCTGAATGCGGTGTATATTAGACGAGAATGTAGCAACTATTATGCGGTGCTCCTCGGCCTTTTTAAAGAGATTTGAGAGGGACTCGCCCACAATTTTTTCGCTGGGTGTAAAGCCGGGTCTTTCGGCATTAGTAGAGTCCGACATTAGTGCTAAAACGCCCTTTTTGCCAAGCTCAGCAAAACGGCCTATATCGATAACATAATCATCAATAGGGGTTGTATCAATCTTAAAGTCACCTGTTTGAACTACCGTTCCCGCAGGACAG
>CAJGCQ010000041.1 GCA_904501875.1 Clostridiaceae bacterium
GGACTTGAGCCAACAATATTAAAATTTGTGCCAGGGGTGTGCTAAGGGTGCAAAAAAAGCCGCTTTAATGAATATTGAAGTAACGGATAATTAATAATGCATAATACAAAACGAAAATCCTGCCGACAATAATCGACAGGATTTTCGTTTTGGCAGGGGCAGAAGGGATCGAACCCTCGGCACTCGGTTTTGGAGACCGATGCTCTACCAGCTGAGCTATACCCCTAAATGCTTATTTGGTGGGGCATCACGGACTCGAACCGCGGACCGACCGGTTATGAGCCGGTTGCTCTAACCAACTGAGCTAATGCCCCAAACAAGCAAGAATTATTATAACATAAAATACAGATTTGTCAATAGCTGAATTTAAATTTTTCAGGTTTTCGGGAAAATATGTTGATTGGCGCCTACAAATAGTATATGCTTATAAATTAATTATGTTAATAAGGCGGAAATGGTTAAAAAAGGTTACAAACTCATTTAAAGGTTGACATTAAGGGGCTTTTTTTGATAAAATAATATGAACTATTATATAAATTTTTGGAAGTGAAAATAATGGTAAGAAGTATGACCGGTTTCGGCAGGGCAAAGTACTCAGAAAACGGACTCGACATAACGGTTGAATTCAAATCGGTCAACCACAGGTATTTTGAGTTTACCTCGAGGCTGCCTAAGGGCTATATGTTCCTTGATGAAAAGCTCAAGAGCTTTTGTCAGCAGAGAATTTCCCGAGGGAAGGTAGAGGCGGCGGTCATAATTGAGGATAACAGCGAGAGTGCGGCCGTAGTTGAGATTAACGGGGCGTATGCGGGGGCGTATCTTGCGGCTGTCAAAGATATGTCGAGGCGGTACGGTATAAAAAACGATGTGAAGATGTCATCACTCGTAACCAATCCCGAGCTTTTTATGGTAAAAAAGCAGGCTGTCCCTGAAGAAACGGTTACTGAAGCGGTACTTAAAACCGCTGAAGAAGCGTTGCAAAGCTTTATTTCAATGCGTGAGGCAGAAGGCGAGCGCCTTAAAAGCGATGTGAAGACACGCACCGATTTTATTTTGGAAAAGGTCGCCTTTGTAGAGGAGCGCTCACCTGAAACCGTAAAGGCATACCGTGAGAAACTGGAGCAGAAAATAAAGGAGCTTATAGGCGATGTTCAGGTTGACGAGCAGCGCCTTTTGACCGAGACTGCCATATTTGCCGACAAGGTGGCGGTTGCCGAGGAAACAGTAAGGCTTAAAAGCCATATTAGACAGTTTTGCAGTCTGCTTGACTCCGACGAGCCGATAGGCAGAAAGCTTGACTTCATCGTTCAGGAAATGAATAGAGAGGCAAACACCATCGGCTCAAAGGCTCAGAATATTGAAATTGCCCACACGGTGGTTGACATAAAATCGGAAATCGAAAAAATAAGAGAGCAGATACAAAATATCGAATAAAGGATGCGGAAAAATATGAAGCTTGTTAATATCGGATTCGGAAATATGGTGTCGGCAAGCCGTATGGTTGCGATAGTAAGCCCCGAATCTGCGCCTATAAAGCGTATAATTCAGGATGCAAAGGAGCGGGGGACGCTTATTGATGCCACCCACGGCAGGCGCACAAGGGCGGTTATTATAACCGACAGTGACCATATAATTTTAACCTATCTCCAGTCGGAAACGGTTGCAAACCGTATGACCGAGGACGAGGAGGTACTCGATGAGGAGGAAGAAGATGAATAAAGGCGGTGTATTTATAATATCGGGCCCGTCAGGTTCAGGAAAGGACACGGTTTTAGCCGAGCTTTTTAAGAAAAAAACCGATCTGCTTTTTTCGATATCCTCTATAACAAGACCGATGCGTCAGGGTGAGAAAGAGGGCGAAAAGTACAACTTTATAGCTAAAGAAAAATTCGAATATATGATTGAAAACGATATGCTCCTTGAACATAATATCTTTGTGGGAAATTACTACGGAACTCCCCGCGAGCCTGTTGAAAAGGCAGTTTCAGAAGGTAAGGATATTATAATCGAGGTTGATGTAAACGGTGCGGCACAGATAAGAGAGAAGCTGCCCGAGGCGGTGAGTATATTTATTATGCCGCCTTCCTTCCATGAGCTTAAAAGAAGGCTCAAAGGCAGGGGAACCGAGTCCGAGGAGCTTATAGAAAAGCGGCTTAACAGTGCGCTCGGAGAGATTAAGCGTGCGGCAGAATACGATTATATTATTGTAAACGACAATATTACGGCGGCAGCCGATAATATATTATCTGTGATTTTAAGCTCAAGTTTTAAAACCGACAGACAGAAAAATATTATTGATGAGGTGCTTTCAAAATGCTGAATCCCAACATAGGAAAACTTATTAAGAATTATGACAACAGATACCGTCTTGTAATCGATATCGCATACAATGCGCGTGAGATTTCAAAGGGTATAGAGGAATCGGGCGAAATTACAACTGAAAAGCCTGTAAGTATGGCTATTGATAAATTAGCGGAAAATATTTCTTTGGAAAAATAATTATTTGGTTGGGAGGAATTGTAATGGAGGGCCTTACGGCACAAATCGCACTTGACGGTGCGACCTTTGCCTTTGACAGGCTTTATACCTATATAATTCCGCCTGAGCTTCAGGGAAGGGCCTGTCCCGGTATGCGGGTTACCGTGCCTTTTGGAAAGGGAAACCTTAAAAAGCAGGGTATGATTTTCCGGCTTGAAACTGCTGAGCTTAAGGGGCTTAAACCGATTCTTTCGGTTACGGATAATGCCCCTGTTTTAAGCGGGGAAATGCTGGGGCTTTGCGAGTATATGCGGGAAAATTATTTCTGTACATATTATGAGGCGGTACATGCGGCCCTGCCTGCAGGAATGAGCTTTAAGCTTATAAGCTTTTATTCGGCTAATGAGGAGTTTTCTTTGTTTTCTTCGCTTGACGGTACTGAAAGGGAAATATTTGAGTATCTTAAAACAAAGGGCGAAAAGGACGCAGACGCTCTTAAAAGAAGGTTCGGAGTAACCGACGGGCTTTTAGTAAATCTTTCCGAAAAGCAGGCGCTTATTTTAAGCCGAGAGCCTAAACGCAGGCTTGGCGATGCTAATGAAAAGTGGGTTAGACTTGCTGTACCTTTCGATGAGCTTGAAGGCATAACACTCACTAAAAGACAGCGTGAAATAGCCGAGCTTGTAGGCGGAACCGACGGCATTAGCGTTAAAGAGATTAAATACTTTACGGGTGTTTCCCAGTCGGTGATTGACGGTCTTATAAGCCGAGAAGTGCTTATAAGCTTTGAAAAGCGGGTTTTTAGAACCGAGAGGAAAGGTGTCACGGTTTCCGAAAATGCCGAAATCACTCTTACAGAAGAGCAACAGACCGCCTTTGACGGGCTTATTTCAAAATATAACGAGCAAAACGGCAATATTTCGCTGCTTTACGGCATAACGGGCTCGGGTAAAACGCAGGTGTTTTTAAAGCTTGCAGACGAGGTTTCGTCTAAAGGGCGAGGGGTTATTGTGATGGTTCCTGAAATTGCACTTACACCCCAGATGCTGAGGATTTTTACCGAGCGTTACGGAGAAAAGGTTGCGGTTTTTCACAGCGCAATGTCCCAGGGAGCCCGTATGGACGAGTGGGAGCGGGTGAGAAGCGGTAAAGCACGCATAGCTTTAGGCACAAGAAGCGCAGTTTTTGCCCCGTTTAACAATTTAGGGCTTATTATAATTGATGAAGAGCAGGAGCACACCTATAAGTCGGAGCAGTCTCCCCGATTTCACGCAAGGGAGCTTGCCGCTTTTAGAACAAGGTATAATAAGGGGCTTTTGTGCTTAGCTTCGGCTACGCCGTCGGTTGAAAGCTTTACGGCGGCGAGTAAGGGTAAATACTCCCTTTATATGCTTACCAAACGCTATGGCGGTGCGGTTTTACCTGAGGTAGAGACCGTAGATATGAAAAAAGAGATATTAAGTGGTAATTCCTCCCCTATAAGCCGCAGGCTTTATGAGGCGGTAAATGAAACCCTTGATAATAAAAAACAGGTTATACTTCTTTTAAACCGCCGGGGGCATAACACATATATTTCCTGTCCCGAATGCGGGTATGTTATGACCTGCCCTAATTGCAGTATTTCCCTTACATATCATTCGGCTAATCACCGACTGATGTGCCATTACTGCGGTTATTCTGTTTTGGCGGATACTAAATGCCCTGAGTGCGGCAGCAGCCATATGAAGTTTTTGGGTGCGGGAACTCAAAGATTAGAAGAGGAGATTAAAAACCTTTTCCCGAAGGCGAGGGTCCTGCGGGTTGACGCAGACAGTACCTTGGCGAGGGAGTCTTATTCCGAGTATTTAAATGCCTTTGGGGCTGGGGAGTACGATATACTTTTAGGAACCCAGATGGTTGCAAAGGGACTTGATTTCCCAAATGTAACACTTGTGGGGGTTTTGGGGGCGGACAGCGCCGCCTTTAGCGAGGATTATAGGAGCTTTGAGCGCACCTTTTCCCTGCTTACACAGGTTGTAGGCAGAGCGGGCAGGGGTGAAAATGCAGGTCTTGCCATAGTTCAGTCGATAAACCCAGACAGCGAGCTCATAGGCCTTGCCGCAAAGCAGGATTATGAGAGCTTTTACGAAAGCGAGATAATGACCCGTAGATTGATGATTTACCCGCCGTATTGCGATATTTGCGTAGTTTGGGCCCGTTCGGGAGAGCGCAAAAACGCCGAAACGGCAATAAACGGCATTTTTGGTAAAATTAAGGAAATGATAAATGACGAATACAAAGATGTTAAGTTGATAATTTTAGGCCCCGCACCTGCGGCGGTGCCTGTGGTAAATGGTAAATACCGATACAGAATGATTATAAAATGCAAAAACAGCAGGAGATTTAGGGAAATGTTAAGGCGCACACTTGAAATTAAGCGCCCGTCCGATACGGCGGTTATTGTGGATATGAATCCTGACAACATTATTTAGGAGGAAAGGTTTTGGCTATAAGAAATATAGTAAAGTTAGGCGATGATGTTTTAAGGAAGGTCTGCCGCACCCAGATGACCTTTGATGAAAAATTAGCCACTACACTTGACGATATGGTGGAGACAATGTATATGGCGGAGGGCGTAGGCCTTGCCGCACCGCAGATTGGAATACTAAGACGGTATTGCGTAGTTGATGTAGGGGACGGCATAATCGAGCTTGTAAACCCCGTTATTGAGAGTATGAGCGGAGAGCAGATAGGGGATGAAGGCTGTCTTTCCATTCCGAACAGATACGAGAGCGTGAAAAGACCTATGACGGTCACCGTCCGAGCACAGGATAGGAAGGGTAACAGCTTTACTATAACCGCTGAGGGCTTTAAGGCGAGGGCGATTTGCCACGAAATCGACCACCTTGACGGCATACTTTATATTGATAAGACCGATAAAAAAATTCGTCGCAGAGGTGAATAAATGAGGCTTGTTTTTATGGGAACGCCCGATTATGCGGTTAATACTTTAGAGGCGTTAATATCGGCGGGTCATAATGTGGTGGCGGTTTTCGCACAGCCCGATAAGCCCGTGGGCAGAAAGCATATAATAACCCCGCCTCCTGTTAAGGTATGCGCCGAAAATCACGGGATTACGGTTTATCAGCCGAATACGCTAAGGGACGGCAAGGCAGAAGAAATATTAAGGGAAATAGCTCCCGACGCTATTGTTGTTGTGGCTTACGGAAAGATATTGCCGAAAGAAATACTCGATATTCCGAAATACGGCTGTGTAAACGGTCACGCATCACTATTGCCTAAATACCGAGGTGCTTCGCCGATACAGTGGTGCATAGTCTGCGGTGAAAGCCGGACGGGCGTTACTGCAATGAAAATGGACGAGGGTATGGATACGGGAGATATTCTAAAAATCGCAAAAACCGATATCGGCACCGATGAGACCGCCGAGGAGCTTTTTGACAGGCTTTCAGGTTTAACCGCCGAGCTTTTGGTAAATACCCTTGCTGATTTGGAAAGCGGAAATATCACGCCGCAAAAACAGGACGAAGAAAAGGCAAGCTATGCGCCTATAATTAAAAAGGAAATGGCACAGCTTGATTTTGAAAATAAGACCGCAAAAGAGGTTCACAATGCGGTGAGGGGCTATTATTCCTGGCCCTGCGCCTACTTTTTCCTTGAAGGCAAGCGTGTAAAGGTTATAAAAGCGGCGGTTTCCGATAATACGGACGCTCGGGCGGGGACGGTTATTAAAAGCGATGACAGCCTTGTCATCGCCTGTAAGGATGGTACGGCAGTAGAGCTTGTAATGGTTCAGCCCGAGGGCTCAAAGCCGATGACTGCGAAACAAATGCTTTGCGGCAGACCGATAGTACAAGGTACGGTGATAGGCTGTGAGTAACCCGAGGAAGGCGGCGGTAAAGGCGCTTTTAAAGGTGGAAAACGATTCGGCATATTCAAATATAGCACTTAACGCCGTTTTAAGGGGAAGCGGTTTAGACGGCTCAGACAGGGCGTTTGCCTCAGCGGTTTTCTACGGTGTTTTAGACCGTAAAATAACGATTGATTTTGTGCTTTCAAAATTCATCAAAACCCCGCTTAAAAAGGTCGCACCCTTTACACTTGAGGTTTTGCGGAGCGCAGTTTATCAAATAATGTTTATGGACAAGGTGCCCGACAGTGCGGCGGTAAACGAGGCGGTAAAGCTTATAAAGTCATCAAAGGAGAGCCGTAACGCAGGCTTTGCAAATGCGGTTTTGCGTAATGTATTAAGAAACGAAATTACCCTGCCCGACGGTAAAGACCTGCGTTCTCTTTCGGTGCGGTATTCCTGCCCTGAGTGGATAATAAACAGCTTTGCGGGCGATTACGGTGCCGAGACGGCGGAAGAACTGCTTAAAGAGAGCCTTAAGCCTGCGCCTGTTGTTATAAGGGTAAACACCCTGAAAACCGATACGAATACCCTTAAATCGGAGCTTGAAAAGCAGGGTGTACCGTCAGACACAGCGGAAAAAGAAAATGCGCTCATACTTAAAAAAGGTATCGACGCCGCCGATTTTGATTTATATAAAAAGGGTTTTTTCTATGCGGAAGACCTTTCATCACAAACCGCAGTTTCGGTGCTTAACCCTAAAAAGGGGGAGAGGGTGCTTGATATGTGCGCCGCACCCGGCGGCAAAAGCTTTACTATGGCGCTTTTAATGGAAAATGCGGGGGAGATTGTTTCCTGCGACCTGTATGAACAGCGGGTCGGACTTATTAAAAGCGGAGCAGAGAGGTTAGGTATTGATATAATAAAGCCTGTAACGGCGGACGCTTGCGTTTATAATGAGGCTTTCGGCGAGTTCGACTGTATTCTTTGTGATGTTCCTTGCTCGGGATTGGGAGTTTTAAGACGAAAGCCGGATATTAAATATAAGCCGGAAGACAATTTCAAGGAGCTGCAGAAGCTACAGTATAAAATACTCCGAAATGCCTCAAAGTACCTTAAAAAGGGCGGTAGAATATTGTACTCTACCTGCACCTTAAGACGGGAAGAAAATGAAAAACTTGTAAATTCCTTTATAATGGAGTATAATGGTTTTCATAAAATGTATGAACACACCTATTTACCGCATATTGATAAAACAGACGGGTTCTACTGCGCCTTGATTGTAAAAGAGTAAAGGAGGTCGGCGCTTGGAAAAACAGGATATAAGGTCTATGTATCTAACCGAGCTTGAAGAGAAGCTCGGCGAATTAGGACAGCCTAAATTCCGCGCCGCACAGCTTTTTCGTTGGTTGCAGTCGGGAGAGACCGATTTTGACAATATGACCAATATACCTTTATCACTTAGAGATGACCTTCGGGAAAAGACCTATATCGCCGATGTTAAGATTGTGCGAAAATTCAAGTCACGGCTTGACGAAACAGTTAAATATGTTTACGAACTTTATGACGGGGAGTATATTGAGTCGGTGCTGATGAAGTATGAACACGGCTACACGGTTTGTATTTCGACACAGGTTGGCTGCCGAATGGGGTGCAGCTTCTGTGCCTCGGGTATTGCGGGGCTTACAAGAAATCTCACCGCCTCGGAAATGTTAGCCCAGATAACCGCCGCCCAGCGGGACAACGGCATAAGGGTTTCCAATATTGTAATGATGGGTATGGGCGAGCCCCTCGATAACCTTGATAATTCGATAAGGTTTTTAAGACTTGTATCAGACGATAAGGGGCTTAACATCGGGCTTAGACATATTTCGCTTTCAACCTCAGGGGTAGTAAGTGGGATAAAAAAGCTAAAAGAATATAATTTTCCTATAACACTTTCAATTTCGCTGCACGCACCCAATGATGAAATTCGTTCCTCTGTAATGCGGGTCAACAAAAAGTGGAATATCGAGGAATTGCTTGAGGCCTGTAAGGAATATCAGGCGGTGACTACACGGCGGATTTCCTTTGAATATGCCCTTATTGACGGGGTGAACGACAGTGATGAATGTGCGGCTCAGTTGGCAAAAAGGTTAAAGGGTATTATGTGCCATGTTAATCTGATACCCGCTAATCCCGTTAAGGAAAATTCCTTTAAAAAGCCCGATAAAAACAAGATAATCTATTTTAGGGATTTACTTATAAAAAAGGGCGTAAACGCCACGGTCAGAAGAACGCTGGGAGCTGATATTGACGCTTCCTGCGGGCAGTTAAGAAAACGAGCAAAGGAGGGGGAAGCAAGTGAGAATATTCAGTAAAACCGATAAGGGAAAGGTAAGAACCGATAATCAGGACGCATATTTTGCAGGTAGTATAGCCGATAATGCGGCTTTTGCGGTTGTGTGCGACGGAATGGGCGGCGCAAACGCAGGGAATGTGGCAAGTGAGAACGCTGTAAGGCACATTTCGGAGTATATTATAAGGTCTTACAGAGACGGTATGGATGCGATTGAGCTTGAAAAAATCCTGCGAAACGCAGTCGCCAGCGCTAATATCGAGCTATTTGATATGTCGGCAAGCGAACAGGGTCTGTCAGGAATGGGTACTACAGCAGTTATTGCCCTCATAAAGGACGGGGAAGCGGTTATCGCAAATGTGGGAGACAGCAGAATTTACCTTGTGAATGAGGAAATTAAACAGCTCACCCGAGACCATTCGGTTGTGCAGTCACTTATCGAAAGCGGCAAGATAACCCCCGAGGAAGCAAAGTTTCACCCCCGAAAAAATGTGATTACAAAGGCGATAGGAGCTGAAGGCACCGTTACGGCGGACAGCGACATTATAAAGCTTAACATCGGGGATACGCTCCTGCTTTGCACGGACGGGCTTAGCAATTATCTTGACGATAACGAGATTTTAAGCGTTTTTAAGAATACGGATATATCCTCCGTGCCGGAGATGCTTGTCCTAAAGGCAAATCAGAACGGCGGCGGAGATAATATAACAGTTGTCGCACTTAGCCAAAGCATTTAGCTTTGCCTACTAATCAGAAAGGAAAAGA
>CAJGCQ010000042.1 GCA_904501875.1 Clostridiaceae bacterium
TGATCCATCGGGGATAAATCCGCTTCGCGCAGTTTTTATTATAGATATCGGGGATACTCTGCGCCTCTTGATTTTTCGACCGCTCCGAGCGGTTACGAAAAATCTTCGTTGCTCGAGACTTCACAGACCCAAAAGACTGTCGCGTCTTTTGGGCTGCTTCGACGAACCCCACGGGGTTCTCATCCCATTAAAATTATAAAATAAAGAAACCGACCTAAAAGGTCGGTTTCTTTATTTGGTGATCCATCGGGGATTCGAACCCCGGACACCTTGATTAAAAGTCAAGTGCTCTGCCAACTGAGCTAATGAATCAAATAAACAGCTTTATTATTATATCAACACTTTGTCCCATTGTCAAGAAAAAAATAGCATTTTCGCCCACTTTTATTGAATTGTTGTTTTTTACTCTTTTACACTTGAAAAAAGCTCCAATTAAAGTTATAATATAATAAATCAACAGCAAAGGAGTAAGCCTTTTGGAAAGGGATGCAGTTTCCGCTGGAGTTTCCCCGGTAGGCGGTTTGTTCAGCACAGCAGAAATAAAAATATTAATTTGTTATATCATTTCATCGATCGACGCACCCGTACCGGGGCGAATGCTCGCTAATACCCTGCATTATGAGGGAATAGCCAACTGCTTTGAAGTGAATGACTCTATTGACTCACTGTGCAAAAGCGGGCATTTGGAGCTTGTAGACAATAAGGACGATACTTATATTATTACCCAAAGCGGCAGAAGTATTGCCGAAACCCTTAAAACCTCTATTGCCTACTCGGTAAAGGACAGAGCGTATAACGCCGCAGTTAAAATGGTTGCACAGTTCAAAAACGCCAAGGAAAGCGATATAAAAATCGCAAGAGAAAACGGAAAAATGTTTATCACCTGCTCGGCTATAGACGGCGGACAGCCCTTTATGAGCGTAAAGCTTTTGGTCTCGGACGAAGAACAGGCAAATTATATCAAAGAGCGCTTTTTGAACGACAACACCATTTATTCGCAAATCATTGAAATACTCACAAAACGGCAGAAATAGTATTATAGCGCATAAAACCGCCTTTTTAAAAGGCGGTTTTATGCGCTTATTTTATATTATGCACTTACTCGCCAAACGGGAAATTAAATATTCCTCCCGAGCCGTCCGAGCTGTTATCATCCTTGTTTTCAGACGAATCAATTACAGTAGAATAGCTTGACTCACCTGTATTCGCTTTGAGCACCGCATCGAGGGTGACTTCATTTCCCTTTGTGTTTAAAACGGTGACCGAAATTTTATCACCTGCGGAGCTTTCCTCTATAATATCAAGCACGATAACATCGCTTGTAACCTCTATACCGTTTATATGGGTAATTACATCGCCCTCAGAAATCTTGCCGAAAAGGTCGCTATCCTCCGAAACCGAGGCAACATACAGACCCACGCAGTCATAACCGTTAATCTCGGCTGTTACCGAGTTAATTGCAGTATAGGTTATACCCAGCTTTGCACGGCTGACAACCCTTCCTTCCTTTATAAGCTCCTCGCAAATGCGTTTCATCGTCTTTGTAGGTATAGCGTATCCCACCGCATCATAGCTTACTCCAGCCAGCTTTGAAGAGGTGATGCCTATTACCTGACCGTACATATTTACAAGCGCACCGCCCGAGCTGCCAGGGTTAATAGCGCTGTCGGTCTGGATAAGCTTTGCGGAGTAGTTAGATGTGGTTCTTACCCGTCTTCCCGTAGAAGAAATAATACCCTTTGTAATGCTGGAAGCCTGTGTAGCGTCGCTTGGTCTGCCGATGGCGACAACATTTTCACCGAATACAATTTCGTCCGAATTTCCAAACTGTGCAGGAGCAAAGCCGCTTCCGTCAATTTTAAGCACCGCAAGGTCACTTACCTGATCACCGGCAATATACTTTGCGTCATATTCCTTACCGTCCGAGGTATAAACCTTAAACTTAGGAGCTCCCACCTCTGAATAAATATGGTCGTTGGTTACAATATACCCGTCCTCGGAGTAGAAAACGCCGCTCGCCTGAGAGCCGTCTCCGGCGGAATTATACACCGTAACACCAACAACCGAGCTGTTTACCTTTTCATACACTTCGGCGGCTGTCAGCTCGTCCGTATCAGCGGGCTTTGCCGACAAATTAACCTCAACATTTTTGCGTGCCCCTGAGCCTACGCTGCTTCTGCCTAAGAAGTAGCCTGCTACCGACGCACCCGTAAGCATTATAACCGCCGCCATAATCAAAGCAAAAACCTTAAGTCCCCTGCTCATAGGCTTATAATCGTTAACGGGCAGTACATCGGAGTAGTTTATCCTGTTCTGTACAGCGGTATTATCCCTGCCAAAATCGGGATAACCGAAATTTTGCGAGGAGTAAGGTGGGTATTGCTCCTGTTCCTCTGGAGAATTATTATTTTCCTCGCTATTTAGCGTGCCCTGTTCTTCTGGGTACTCATTCTGATTTTCTAAATTATCCTCAAAAGCAGTAGCTTCGGTGTTTCCCGAGCCTTCTGTTCCCTCATCCACGCAGTCTTTTTTCTCAAAGAAATCTTCCATTTTTATTCTCCGTTCTGTATCAAAGTGGTAGTGTCACGCCAAATGATGTAAAATCGTTTTCACGGCTGGTAACGGTAATTGAGCCGCCATGCGCCTTAAGAATAGTTTTAACGATATAAAGACCGAGGCCCGTGCTGTTTTTAACCGCCGAACGGGACTTATCGCCTTTATAAAATCTGTCAAAAACATAGGGCAGCTCGTTTTCGGGTATTCCCTTGCCCGTATTAGTTATGATAAAAACAAGCTTTTTACTGTCTTTTTTAAGCTTAAAGTCTATTGTCCCCGATTCGTCGGTAAATTTAATCGCATTGTCAACAAGATTGTATATAACCTGATGAATAAGGTCACGGTCGGCATTTACCGAAATACTTTGTATCTCGTCAAGGCCTGTAATATTAAGATTTTGTGACTCAATCCTCTGCTCCTGACTTATAACAATAGTACAAAGCAGTTCCCTGAAATCAAAAAGCTCCGGCTTTAGCACAAACTCGCCCGATTCAAGCTTTGCCATACTAAGCATTGACTGCACAAGGCGTGACAGTCTTTTTACCTCATCCGATACAACGGTTAGGTAATAGTGCTGTTTTTCAGTCTCAATGGTGCCGTCAAGTATGCCGTCAATAAATCCGCCTATGGTGGTCATCGGAGTTTTAAGCTCGTGGGAAACATTCGCAACGAAGCTCTTCCTCATTCCCTCAAGCTGTACAAGGGAGTTTGTCATCTGGTTAAACGAAACCGCAAGCTCGCCTATTTCATCATCACTGGTTACGGGTATCCGCTTTGAAAAATCTCCCTTTGCCATAGCCTTTGATGCCTCCGACATAAGCTTTAATGGCTTTGTCATACGGTAGGTCATGGTGTAAATTGCAAAGAACATTAAAATTATCGGAATAATCGCCGAAAGCAGGTAAAGCCGAATTATTGTGAGCATCAGATCCCGTATAGAGGAGAGCGGTGCAGCGCTGAAGACCGTTCCGATTCGGTTGTTATCACTGTTGTAAATCGGCTCCGAAGCTATATAATGAGGGTTTTTATAAATATCAAGAGTGCCGAGTCTGAAGGAGGCTTGCCCGCCCTTGCCCGCAAGTACATCATTAGAAATTATTTTTTCGGAATGAAAGCACTTACCGTCATTTATCCAATCGTCACAGCCGCAAACTGTAACCGTGCCTGTACTGTCGGAAATAAGAATATCTACATCCGAAACTGAGGCAATCGCATTTAAAGTCTTAACAAAATCCTCTTCTCCGATTTCCCCGTTAGACAGCTCCGCAATATACTCGGTAACCTCCGTACAGCTTTTGCTAAGTGACTTATATTTTTCCTTTGCAAGGTGATTATTAAGTGCAAAGAACAAAATCATCATCATAACCGAAAGGCTGAATACTATTATAAGTGAGGTTGTAAAAAAGTATTTTTTAAAAAGCTTAAGCTTCATAAGCCTATTTTACCTCGAATTTGTAGCCCACGCCCCAAACCGTTTTAAGGCTCCATTCGTCCGAAACATTTTCAAGCTTTTCACGCAATCTTTTTACATGAACATCCACCGTGCGGGAATCCCCGTAATAATCAAAGCCCCAAACCTCATCGAGCAGCTGGTCCCTTGTGTAAACACGGTTTGGGTTGCTTGCAAGATGGTAGACAAGCTCAAGCTCCTTAGGCGGAGTATCTATTTTAACTCCGTTTACTTCAAGCTCATAGTTGGTAAGATTTATTCTAAGCTTATCATACCTTACTTCATTAATTTGTGAAGCTTTATCCTTTTCGTGACTGCGGCGCAGCACCGCCTTGATTCTGGCGATAACCTCTTTCGTATCAAAGGGCTTTGAAACATAATCGTCGGCGCCGAGCTCCAAACCTAAAATCTTATCAAAGGTCTCACCCTTTGCGGTAAGCATAATTATCGGAGTTTCGCTTGTCTTGCGTATTTCACGGCAAACCTGCCAGCCGTCAAGCTTCGGAAGCATAATATCAAGCAAAATAAGGTCGGGAGAATACTTAGCGGCAAAGTCCACCGCCTGCTCGCCGTCGTTTGCGACTATGGTATCAAACCCGTCCTTCTCAAGATAAAGCCTTAAAAGCTCGCATATATTTTCGTCATCATCAACAATAAGTATCTTATACTGCAAAATAAACAACCTCCGTTTTTTATTTGCTTATTAACCCTTCTTTATTTAAGTACAATAATATAATATTTTTATTACGAAAATATGAATAATTGTAATATTATTTTAATTTCCCACAAAAGAAGCCCGATTTCATGTGGAAATCCAATTCTGAAGAGGTAAGAAGTAAAGATCCCGAACGCTAACGCATTCGGGATTTTTGGTGGAGCTTCGCCACTTAAATCCGAAGCTTTTGGTCGAGCCGCTAATTTCAAATTAGCACAAAACTTTAGAACGGATTGGGTGTCGAGCCCCTCGACTGGTGGAGCTTCGCCACTTTAATCCGAAGCCTTTGGTCGAGCCGCTAATTTCAAATTAGCACAAGACTTTAGAACGGATTGGGTGTCGAGCCCCTCGACTGGTGGAGATGAGGAGAGTCGAACTCCTGTCCAAAAATTTATTCATATCGGCGTCTCCGAGCGCAGACACTTGTTTACATTCCCTTGCGCACACGCCAAATGTCAGGCTTATGCGCTTGGTAGCTCCAAAGTCGTGACGAAAGCAGGAGCAGGCTCTCGTTCATGTTCACCGCTAAAATGACACCCTTGCCGAACCGCGGTGCTTTCGGGTCGGATGAGCAGCCTGAATTAGGCTGCTAAAGCAACTTTATTGTTGTTAGTTAATTTTGTTTACGGATTTTATAGCGGTTCCGCACCGCTGCTCGCTTCCGATACTTCAAAATCCCTGTCGAAACCTTTACATCCCCATATTTAAAGTAAGAAGTAAGAGTAAAGTGTAAAAAAGTAAGGGTGAAGAAATTATCTGTTTTGTTCCTTTAAAGCCCTGTCAATAGTGCGTGCCGCATCACGTTTAGCGGCGGTTTCCCGCTTATCGTGGAGCTTTTTGCCCTTGCACAGCCCTAACTGCACCTTGACAAGGGACCCCTTAAAATAAAGCGACAAAGGTATTAATGCCAAACCCTCTTGCTTTACCGCACCGAAAAGGCGCATAATTTCCCGCTTGTGCATAAGCAGCCGTCTGTTTCGGGTCGGGTTCTTATTAAAAATATTACCATGGTCGTAGGGGCTGATGTGCATCTGCTTAATTATCATTTCGCCGTTGTCGACCGAGCACCACGCATCCTTTAAATTAACGCCCCCCTGCCTTATCGACTTAATCTCCGTCCCCGAAAGCTCAATGCCGCATTCAAAGCTTTCAAGCACAAAATACTCGTGAAAGGCTTTTTTATTTGTAGTAATCGTTTTAATATTTTCCATGCGGCATACCTCCCCTCGGGAATTAGAGTATAGCACAGTTTTTCTGTGCTTGCAAGTAAATAATGTCGAAAAATAAACGCCCGAACAGTAAAACACTGCACAGGCGCTCATTTCTTTTAAAGCGTTATGTACCTTAAGGTAGTTAAATGCTTTATTTTGAAATTAATCCTCGGAGATTGCCTCTACCGGACAACCGGCAACGCAAGCACCGCAGCTGCAGCACTTATCTGCGTCAATCTCGTAATGCTCAGCGCCTTCGGCGATTGCATCGCAGGGACATCCCGCAGCACATGCTCCGCAGCTAATGCAGGCATCGGAAATTTTGTAAGCCATTAAAAACACCTCCATAGCTCAAATGCTTTGCTTAATATATTGTAGCAAGTTTCATTCAAAAAAGCAAGTAAAATATTATTCCAGTCGGATTTTTTATAAAAAAATCTATTTTTCTTCCTTTTTGTCGTCCTTTGGACGCTTTTTAGAACGGGAAATAAGCTTGACATCGTCCCTGTGAACCTTAAAGGGGATAGTCTCGCTGTCGATAAGCTTTACAAAGAGATTGCCCGTTATCAGGTTGACATCAGTAACAGTAGCAAGCCCCTCGGCTGTTTTAACGGTCGCACCCACATTAGGGGTAAAGGAGTTAAGATATTCATATGCGTCCTGCTCATAATTAAGACAGCACATAAGTCTCCCACAGCTGCCCGAAATCTTGGTGGGATTAAGGGACAAGCCCTGCTCCTTAGCCATTTTAATGGATACGGGCTGAAAATCGCTTAAAAACCGCTTACAGCAATAAGGCTGCCCGCAAATACCTATGCCGCCCAGCATTTTTGCCTCGTCCCTTACGCCTATCTGCCTAAGCTCAATTCTTGTATGGAAGTGGGAGGCTAAATTCTTAACAAGCTCACGGAAATCCACCCTGCCGTCCGAGGTGAAGAAAAACACTATTTTATTTGAATCAAAGGAATATTCAACGCTTACAAGCTTCATATCAAGACCGAGCTCTGCAATCTTTTTCTCGCAAACACCGAAGGCTTCTCCCTCTTTTTTGCGGTTTTCACTAAGCTTATTAAAATCACGCTCGTTTGCGATTCTAAGGGTTTTTCTTAAAGGCTTTACGATTGAGTCGTCCTCAACCTCATGGTTAGGGACACTTACAGATCCGAACTCGGTTCCGTTCTGGGTCTCGACAATAACGCTGTCTCCCGCATTCACCTTAATGCCGCATGGGTCAAAATAATACGCCCTGCCGCCGTCCTTAAATTTTACAGATATAACCTCTGTCATATATTCCTCCGAAATTATAAGTTTCAACTTATTTCAACCGCTTTGCAGACAAGCGTGCAAAACAGCAAACTTAAATTAATATTTGTTTTCAATGCCTCCTCAAATTTGGGGAGCGCATCATAAAAGCTTACAAGTGCCCTTGCAGAGTGATGATTGTGAAGATTTTTCTTTATCTCGGTTGCAAGGGAAAGCTTTAGCTCCTTTAAAAACTCATCGGCTAAAACTCGGCTTTTTTCAAACTGTGCGGTTGTTTTAAGCATACCCGCATCATCACCCAAAATCAAAAACTCTGCGAAACGCTTTGCCGCTGTCTGCGCCGCAGTTCCTCCGCCCGAAAGCACATCTAAAGCCGCGCCTATATTATTGCCCGAAATACCGAGAGCCTCGCTTATCTGGTCCTTGGAATAGTCGGTATTTTTTCTTAGATATTCTAAGGCCTTATGGGTTTCAGGGGGCACAAGGGACAGCACCGTACACCTTGAAATGATAGTATCTAAAAGCGCCGCCGAAGATTCGGCTATAAGGATAAAAATTATATCGGCAGGCGGCTCCTCAAGCACCTTTAAAAGCGCATTTTGCGCCTGCTCGTTCATACTGTCCGCCCTGTCAATCACGAAAACACGCCTTGCCGCCATATGGGGCTTAACATAGGCTTCGGTTCGCAGGTCTCTTATCTGCAATACAGCAATATTTTTCTTGCCGTCCTCAGGTGTTATAACCGTTATATCGGGGTGGGTACCGATTTCCGCCAAATGACATCCTCGGCATTCCTCGCAAGGAGGGTTCTCACCGTCACACACCGCCGCCCTGCTTAAAAACTGCATAAGAGTGTGTCTGCCCGTGCCTTTATCCCCCTCAAGCAAAATTGCGTGGGGTATTCTTTTTTCGGCAACTGCCGAGGTTACGGCGTCCCTTATTCTTTCATTACCTGCAAGCGGAAAGCTCATAGCACAAAGCCGACCTTTTTCATAGCCTTAAAGTAGGTCTTGCGTGCGATATGCTCCGCCTTTTCGGCACCCTGCCTGTAAAGCTGTTCGAGCATTTTTTTATCCTTAATAATCTCATCGTGCTTTTGCTTTATGGGAGCTAATGTATCCGCAACGGCCTCGCCCACCGCAAGCTTAAACTCACCGTAGCCCTTGCCTATAAACTCTCTTTCAACCTCTTCGGTAGTTTTTCCCGTAACGGCGGAATAAATCGTTATAAGATTTGAAATTCCCGGTTTGTCCTCGGACATTCTAATCTCGTTATCCGAATCGGTGACAGCACGCTTAAATTTCCTTATAATATCGTCCCTATTATCAAGTATAGCAACCCAAGCGTTGGAGTTCTCGTCGGATTTGGACATTTTCTTAGTCGGGTCCTGAAGGGACTTAACCCTTGCCCCTGCTTTGGGAATGTAAGCATCGGGCACGGTAAAAACATCGCCGTAAATATTGTTAAAGCGAATCGCAATATCCCTTGCAATTTCAAGGTGCTGTTTTTGGTCTGCACCTACGGGGACTAAATCGGACTGATATAAAAGAATATCCGCCGCCATAAGCACGGGGTATGAAAAAAGTCCCACATTGATATTATCGGGGTGCTTTTGGCTTTTATCCTTAAACTGGGTCATACGGGACATTTCGCCGAACTGGGTATAGCAGGACAAAAGCCACGAAAGCGCTGTATGCTCAGGCACTTGTGACTGGATAAAAACGGTGTTTTTTTCGGGATCAATACCCAGAGCCAAAAGAATGGCGAAGGTGGAGTAAATCTGACTGCGGAGCCTTGCGGGCTCCTGCCTTACGGTTATGGCGTGAAGGTCCGCCACGGCAAAGGTGCAGTCAAACTCTTCCTGCATTGCCGCCCAGTTTTTAAGAGCACCCAAGTAATTTCCAAGGGTTAAAAGTCCGCTGGGCTGAATACAGCTAAGCACTCTTTTTTTTGCCGTTTCCTCATTTGCATTACACATAACCATTCCGCCTTTAGAATTAATATAGTTATAATATCACATTTTTAAAAAAGTTACAAGGTTTTAGTTTAATTTATACCCCAAGGCAAAGCCGCTGTATTCCGAGAATAA
>CAJGCQ010000043.1 GCA_904501875.1 Clostridiaceae bacterium
CAACAGCCCCCTTTACACAAGGGGGCTTTTTAGTTTAAAACCTTTCACACATAGTGTCGCACAGCTCCTTTACAAGGGTGTGCTCGCCGATTATGTGGTCGAGGGATTTGTAAAAGCTTTGGGATATATCGGTAGGCACGCCTGCCGTATAAATTCCGCCGCCCTTTTCCTTTATAGCTTTTAAAAATCGCAAAAATTCTAAGTTAAGACGGCAAAACTCATCAAAAACGGGCTTTAGCTCATTTTTTGCAGTCGGCTTTTTAAGCTCACTTAACCTAAAGCAGATTAAATTAAAACGGTTTGTGATTTCGGTTAGGTACTCTCTGGTGTATATTGAAGCCGAACGATAAAATCTATCGTTTCCAATCATTAAAGAGGGGTGGATTGCGCCTATTACGCTCCAAAAATACATTTGGTTGTATATACAGATAAATGGGTAGTTGCCTATAGTCGAAAAGCGTACCGCTATAAGCCCTCTTGACTCGTTTTGTACGCCGAAAATTGCATTTATGTACCTCTGTTCATAAATGTAGTGAAAAATAGTTTGCTGTAAATAGGGGTAGCCGCCAAAGCCCTCGTACTTCATTCGCTCAAGCAGATTTATAAGTTTTCGGTTTTCCGAAAAAAGCACCTGCGGCTTTGCGGGTAGCCTAAATGCGTCCTCATTACTGTAGAGGGCGCTTATTTTTTTAAAGCTTTGGAGTAAATTTTCAAGCTCCTTAGTAAAATAGGGCTGCATTATAGCCGCAGAAGTTCCTTTAAGCCTTAAAAGGGTTTCAATGTGTCCCACCGTGTTTCTTGCCCAAAATTCTACTGCTTTTCGCATATCTGCGGGCAAGCAGGTATCTTTGCAGTTTATATAATTCATATTTTCCCACACTCCCTATATATTCTATTCGCCGAACTCTTTAATTATTTGTCAAAAAAAGCTTTCTTACTGTTGATATTTTCCTTTACATTAAGTATAATAAAATAGATATGGTATGTACTTAGGCTGGCGTCAGCTTAATACTGATGGGAGGCAATAATTTTGGATTGTATGCAGTTTTTCAAACAGATCAACGGCAAAAAAATAGCAATGTGTGGAATAGGTGTAAGTAATACACCGCTTATTATGAACTTTTTAAGTAAGGGTGCAACCGTTTATGCATGCGACCGTAGAACAAGAGAGCAGATAGGTGCGGCGGCAGACCAAATCGAGGCGGCGGGAGCCGAGCTTAGATTGGGCGAGGGCTATCTCGACAATTTGGAGGTAGATATTATTTTCCGCACGCCGGGTATGAACTTTAATCTGCCCGAGCTTGAGGCGGCACGCAAAAAAGGCATCGCCGTAACAAGCGAGATGGAGGTGTTTTTTGACCTCTGCCCCGCAACTATTTTTGCGGTGACCGGCTCGGACGGTAAGACCACCACCTCCACCCTTATTGCAAAAATGCTTGAGGCGGAGGGTAAAACAGTACACTTGGGCGGCAATATAGGAAAGCCCTTACTACCTGAGATTGAAAACATAAAGCCCCAAGACTATGTTGTAGCCGAGCTTTCCTCTTTTCAGCTTATCTCTATGAGAAAGAGTCCCGATGTTGCGGTTGTAACTAATGTTGCGCCTAATCATCTTGATATCCACAAGGATATGGACGAATATGTCGAGGCAAAAAAGAATGTTCTCCTGCACCAAAACGCCTTTTCAAGGACGGTTTTAAACCGTGATAACGATATAACCCGTGATTTTAGGAAGTATGTCAGAGGGCAGTCCCTCTCCTTTAGTATGGAGCGCCCCCTTAAAAATGGTGCGTGGCTTGATACCGACGGGGTTATCCATATGGCCTACCGAGGAATTGACGCTCCGATTATGCACAGGAGCGAAATTGCGGTATTGGGAGACCACAATGTTGCAAATTACCTTGCCGCTATTGTCGCAGTTTGGGGCTATGTTGGCGTAGATACAATTAAAAAGGTAGCCCACGAATTTAAGGGTGTTGAGCACAGGATCGAGTTTGTAAGGGAGATTGACGGGGTTAAGTATTATAACGATTCTATAGCTTCAAGCCCTACAAGAACTATTGCGGGGCTTAAAGCCTTTGACCAAAAGGTAATGCTTATTGCGGGCGGCTACGACAAGCATATTCCCTTTGAGCCGATGGTGCCTTACATTATAGATAAGGTTAAAAGGCTTTATCTTTGCGGTGCTACGGCTGAAAAGATTGAAAAATGCGTCCGTGCCGACAAGGATTACAAGGGAGAGCCGGAAATTGTAAGGGTAGCCGACATTGCCGAGGCGGTCGTCGCCGCACATAAGGATGCGAAAGCGGGCGATATTGTAACCTTAAGCCCCGCCTGTGCAAGCTTTGACGCTTTCCCGAATTTCGTAGCAAGAGGCAATTATTTTAAGGAACTGGTAAATAAACTGTAATGGATATAAAGGAAATTTTGTTTTCCCTATCCGAAAGGGACGCTATAGGCATAGTCGACGATGCGAGTGTATACGCTAAGGATTATTTAAGCGAATACGCCGAGGTTAAAAGTATCGGCAATTTAAGCGTTTTAGGTTTTATTAAGGGGAAAAGCGACTACACGGTACTGCTGGACGCACATATAGACCAAATTGGTATGATAGTGACCGATGTTGATAATGAGGGCTTTTTAACCGTCTCAAATTCGGGGGGAATTGATATCAGAGCACTCCCCGCAAGGGCGGTTACGGTTCACGGCAAGGAAAAAATCCCCGCCGTATTTTGCAGTACGCCGCCTCACCTTTCTAAAGGGGAGACAGAGTATACCGATATTTCGGAAATAAAGCTTGATACGGGACTTGGCGGCAAGGCAAAGACGATAGTCTCCGTAGGGGATTATGTTACATTTACGGCTTTGCCAGCCGAACTTTCGGGTGATTTGGTAACAGGCCGCTCCTTTGACGACCGTTCGGGGGTTGCCTGCCTTTTAGAGACGGCAAAACGGCTTTCCGGCAAGGAACTGCCTGTAAGCGTAGCATTTCTTTTAAGCGATGGCGAGGAGCTTGGTATGCGAGGGGCGACAATCGCCGCCTTTGATATAAACGCTGATGAGGCGATAGCGGTTGATGTAAGCTTCGGGGACGGCATAGGAATCAGCGAAACCGAGTGCGGCAAACTCACAGGGGGCGCTATGATAGGCGTTTCTCCCGTGCTTTGCCGAGATTTGTCGGACAGGCTTATTAATTTAGCCCGGCACAACGGCATTAAATATCAGCTTGAGGCTATGGGCGGCAAAACGGGAACTAATGCCGATGTTATCGCAGTCTCCCGTGGCGGGGTTAAGACCTGTACGGTCTCAATTCCCCTTAGAAATATGCACACCGAGGTTGAGACACTAAGCCTTCAGGACCTTAATTCGGTCTGCGACCTGCTGGAAAAATACATTTTGTCAGGGGGTCTTTTGAATGCTTAATTTTTTAAAGGAGCTTACCGCACTTGACGGTGTTTCGGGCGAGGAAAATTCGGTAAGGGATTATATAATTTCTAAAATAGAAGGCCATTGCGAGTACAGAATAGACCCGCTGGGCAGTATTATCGCCTTTAAAAAGGGCAAAAACCGCTCTGACAAAAAGCTTATGGTTGACGCTCATATGGACGAGGTAGGGCTTATTATTACCTCGGTCACCTCGGGCGGGTTTTTGGGTTTTTCGGCGGTGGGCGGAATTGATACCGCTGTGCTTATGTTTAGAAGGGTTAGAATCGGCAATGTCAACGGCGTTATTACGGGCAAGCCGATTCACCTGATTTCTGCAGAAGAGCGCAAAAAACCGCCAAAAGCGGATAGCCTTTATATAGATATCGGCGCCGCTTCTAAAGAAGAGGCATTAGAGCTTGTCCGTATAGGCGACCGTGCCGTTATCTGCGGCGAATATGAGGAAATGGGCAGTAAAATCAAGGCAAAAGCCATTGATGACCGTGCGGGCTGTGCAATACTCATTTCACTTTTAACAGCCGACAGCGACTATGATTTTTATGCAACCTTTTCTGTTCAAGAAGAGGTGGGGCTTAGAGGCGCTAAGGCGGCTACCTTTACGGTAGACCCCGATTCTGCAATAGTTCTTGAGGCTACTACCGCCGCTGATATTGCAGGGGTTGAGGCTTCAAAAAGGGTCTGCCTTTTAGGCGAGGGTCCTGCTGTTTCCTTTATGGACAGGGCGACTGTATATGACCGAGATTATTACAATGCGGCATTAAATAGCGGCATAAAATGTCAGCCAAAGGCGGCGGTTGCAGGGGGCAATAACTCAGGAGCCGTGCATTTAAGTCGAGGGGGAGTAAGAACCCTTGCGATTTCGGTGCCCTGCAGGTATATCCATTCCCCCTCTTGTGTTGCAGATGCAGAGGATATAAAAAATGCGGCAAGGCTCGCACAATATATGATAAACGGCATTTGCTCAGGTGAAATAGAATGATTGCTTTAACCGATTTTTTGCCCGAGGCGAGCGAGCCGAACGCCGAATATATAAGGTTAAAATGCCTTTATGACTGTTATAAGGATGATAAGAATACGCTTTTCTGGTCGCAAAACGGGGGAGAAGCCTATCTTTCCCTTGCAGGCGGAGATATGACTGTATTCTGCGGAAACGGCGACTTAGAGGAAATAAAAGAATTTATTTCGGTAATTTCGCCCAGAAGTATTTTTGGAAGTATTAAGGTTTTAAAAAAGCTTGGGTTTCAAGATATTCATTCGGCGGTTGTTATGTCCCGACAAGCGGATGTTTTAGGGGAAACCATAGGTGACAACCTTAACAGTCGGCAAATATATGATATTTTAAAGGTCAAGGAATTTTCCTTGCCCGAATATCCTTACTTTGCGGTGGACCTTTGCAGACGGATTAATCACGGAACGGCAGATTACTTTGCTGTAAAGGATAAATGCGCCGCAGTCTCTTTTCACACGGGGAATTACGCCCTGTTAAACGGAATTGTAAGCCGTGAAAAAGGGCTTGGAACTGTAGCTTTAAAGGCGATTTTGCAGAAAAATTACGGCAGAGAGCTACTTATCTGCTGCGAAGAAAAGCTAATGGGCTTTTACGAAAAAAACGGATTTAAAAAATTATACAAGGCGGGATACTCGTGCAAACAAGCATAAACAGCTTTTTTAACATAGACGAAAGGCTTTTAAAATTAAACGAAGAAATCACTGAGAAATGCTCAGAGCGCTTCAAAGAAATTGATTCGGTTACAGAATATAATCAATTAAAAGTACTTTCTGCATTTATAAAAAATGGCGTCAGCGAATCGGCTATGGCGGGCTCTACGGGCTACGGCTATGACGACCGGGGGCGGGAGATTTTAGAAAGGGTTATGGCGGACGCTTTAGGGGCGGAAGACGCATTAATGCGCCATAATTTCGTTTCGGGAACCCATACCTTAACTGTGGCTTTGTTTGGAATATTAAGACCAAACGACAGGGTTCTAAGCCTAACAGGAAGACCTTACGATACTATCACAGGCGTCTTCGGAATTGATGAAAAGACCGACGGCTCCCTTGCCGATTTCGGGGTAAAATACGCTCAGGTTGAGCTTTTGGCAGACGGCACGCCCGATATAGAAGGGATAAAAGCGGAGCTTAAAGCCAACAAATACAAAATGGCATATATTCAGCGCTCCAGAGGCTACAGCACAAGACCGAGCCTTACTGTTGACGATATTGAAGTGCTTTGTAAGGCCGTGCGGGAAGCTTCACCCGATTCTGTTATTATGGTTGATAACTGCTACGGCGAATTTGTTGAAAAAAAAGAGCCCACCGAGGTGGGTGCAGATATAATTGCAGGCTCCCTTATTAAAAACCCCGGCGGCGGAATCGCGCCCACAGGCGGCTATATTGCGGGAAAAAAAGAGCTTGTTGAAATGTGTGCGGCAAGGCTTACCTGCCCCGGCGTAGGTAGAGAGGTAGGCGCTACCTTAGGTCACAGCCGTGAGCTTTATATGGGGCTTTTTTCCGCTCCCCATGTTGTGGGAGAGGCGCTTAAAACCGCCGTGTATGCGTCGGCGCTCTTCCAAAACTTAGGCTTTGAGGTCACTCCTAAATTCACCGAAAAGCGTGGCGATATTATCCAATGCGTGACCTTGGGCTCAAGAGAGGGTCTTATCGCCTTTTGTCAGGGTATGCAGTCTGGGGCACCTGTGGATTCCTTTGTTGTGCCCGAGCCTTGGGCGATGCCGGGTTATACCGATGAGGTTATAATGGCGGCGGGGGCGTTTACTTTAGGCGCTTCAATAGAGCTTTCGGCAGACGGCCCTTTAAGAGAACCCTATGCCGCCTGGATGCAGGGGGGGCTTAACTTCCACAGCGCCCGCACGGGTGTGCTTTTAGCGGCACAAAAAATGCTTGAAGCAGGAAAAATTAGAATTTAACACGGAGTGAAAAATAGATGAAAAAGGTTTTTTCGGGCGAGGTTTACGAAGTTTTGTCCACATCAGGAGGTATAATTTTTTCCTATTGCAAGGATGTCATTGAGGAAAAAGCCTTGGTCGGTTATAAAATGATTACCTTTGAAAACGGCAGATTTACCGATATTGTCAATACCATATATCTGCTTACTAAATTCGGAAACAACTATAAATCGGTTGCAATGCAGTGCGATAACTATATCACCGAAAAATCCATAGTACTTCCAAACGGCAAGGTTTTTTTGCTGTCGCAGAACGGTACTGCCAGACTTTTAGGGGCGGACGCAGTTTCTGTATGGACGGGGGAGCTTAAATACCGAGGCTATAATGCTACCGACATAGCCCTTTATAAAAATGCCCTTTGGGCAAGCTTTGCAGACTGTAATGTACTCCTTCGCTACAACCTTACCACAATGCGCGAGGAACTTAGAATCGGGGGCAACAAATCCCCTTTCAATAAACCTTCGGGGCTTTTTGTGGAGGGGGATACCGTTATGGTAAGCAATGTGGGCTCTTCAAAGCTTACTGAAGTAAACCTTGAAACCTACAGCGTTTTCGATTACGAGGAATTCGAAGAACCCGTAAAGCAGTATGTAAAGGTGGGCGACAACCGCTTTGTTGTGCTTGAGTCGGGATTATATCTTATTTAGATGTTAGGGTGGCAAGAATAATCCGAACCTGCCTAAAATGGCGTAATTTCGGCGCCTTTTGGCAATTCGGTCTTGATAGGCGTTAACGGGGCGATGTAATCATCGCCCCGTTCAGTTCAATATCGTCACATTTTTAAAATTAACCGTAAAGCCTGTGCTTATTTCCTCGGCGGAGATTGGCAGTCCCGTAGCTCCTAAACAGAGCTTATAGCTTAAATCCTCGCCGTCACGCACAATATAATAACTGTCTCCCTCTAAGGCGACTGTTGTGTCTTTATTAAAGGTGTCCTTTAATATCTCATAAAGCTTTGCACAGCATACGCCCTCGGGAAGAGACTTAAAATCCGCCTTATATTCCAGCCCCGAATACTCAGCCGTAACACTATCTCCGTTAAAGTGAAACATAAGCCCCTTTATTGTATCGGGGGAAGTTATTTCCATATCGGTTTCGCCGTCTTTTGTGACCTTTACATCAGCCCTAAAGCACTCGTTGTAATATGTAAGCTCGGCTGTAAAGGAAATACCCCTTGTGACGGGGGTTATGTTGATTTTATTCCCTCCGCAGGCACAGAGGAATAAAATTGCAAGGGACAGAACCGATATTATTTTTTTCAAGCTTAAGCACTCCTGTCTAAAGCTCCTCTATCAGGTCGGTGGGCAGCATCCAACGTTCGCCGTGTTTAGCTGCCGCCTTGTCGCCCGCCTCGCCGTGAAGATAAACCGCTGCCTTTGCCGCATCTTCTGCCACAAGTCCTTGCGCTAATAGAGAAAGGGTGATGCCCGCAAGCGCATCGCCGCTGCCGCCTGTGGACATACCGGGGTTACCCGTCATATTGAAATACACTTTCCCTGACGGCGTGGCAACAATGGTATTTGCACCCTTAAGTACCAGCACACAGCCGTACTTTGCGGCAAAATCTTTGGCGATTTCCACTCGGTTTTCCTCTACCTCGGAAATGCTTATTGAACAAAGCCTTGCCATTTCACCGGGGTGGGGAGTAAGAATTACGGGAGCTTTGCTTTTCTTTATAATATCTATGCTGTTTAGCAGGGCATTTATGCCATCGGCATCTATAACAATCGGAATTTCCGAGGTTTCTAAAAGCTCCCTTACAAGCCGTGCGGTGTCCCCGTTGTTGCCCATTCCACAGCCTATAAGCACCGCAGTACAGCCCTTTAAAAGCTCCGTTAAATTAAGATTATCAGGGCAAAGCGTACCTTTACTATTGGGCTTAATCGGAACGCAGACCGCCTCGGGTACGGATACGGTAAAGGGGTAGTAAATATTATCGCAAAGCACCGATTTCACTATGCCTATTCCGCTTCTAAGCGCCGCCCTTGCCGCAAGAACTGCTGCCCCCGCCATACCGTAGCTGCCGCAAAGCATAAGTCCCGTGCCGAAGGTGCCCTTGTGGGAGTTGTGGTTTCGTTTTTTAAATATCGGCTTTTCGGTTGTAAGAAAGCTGTAGCCGATAGGGGGTGCGCCTATATCTGCAACAACTGTTTCACCGCAGTAATCAGAGCCGAAGGGCAGTACGAAGCAGGGTTTAAGGGCAATAAAGGTTATAGTAAGGTCGGCGTTTACCGCTGCTCCTAAAACCTTACCGCTGTCCGCCTCTACGCCGCTCGGTATATCCACCGCAATTCTTACTGCGGCTGCGAGGTTTATCGCCTTTATAAGTTCTAAGGTTTTTTCATCGGGCAAGCGGTTTAGTCCAATTCCGAAAATCGCATCTACAATAATGTTTGCATCAGGTGTAAAGGTATCGGTTTTGGTTACGTATTTAAGGTTATTATAATAAAATTCCGCATTTTCGGTTGTAGGTGTGCCTAAAGGAGTACAAATCGTAACCTGAGCTCCGTTTTCGGCTAAAATTCCCGCAATTACACAGCCGTCACCGCCGTTGTTGCCTCTGCCGCAAACAACGGTTATTTTTTTGTTTCGGCAGTCGTATTTTTGCATTATTATTTCCGCCGCCGCTTTACCCGCATTGAACATTAAGTCTCTTAAGGAAAAAGCGCCGCTCCCGACGGCACTTTCCTCCGACTTCCTTATTAAATCGGTTGTAAGTATTTTGTTTATAATAATCACCATTTCTTTCTGAGACACAAAATGCGATGAAAAATCACCGAAATGGTGATTATTATATCGCATCTGTTTCGGTTGCCTTTGGTAACAAAGGCGAGAAACAGGCGCCTTTATTATTTTTAGCGTGATTTTTC
>CAJGCQ010000044.1 GCA_904501875.1 Clostridiaceae bacterium
CTCATCAGCAAACCATACCTCATTTACGGTAAAGCGTTTGCCGTCAAGGTAATTAAGTATTCCCCCGTCGGTATTAAAGGTGAATTTAAGGCTGTAGGAATAAAGCGCCTGCTTGTCAAAGCCAAGTTTTTTATCGGCGGCAAGCTTGCCGTACTTTCCGTCACCTAAGAGCGGGTGTCCGACCGACGCCATATGCGCCCTTATCTGATGTGTGCGGCCGGTGAGGAGTTCAACCTCAATAAGAGAGAGACCGTTTTTGCTTTGAAGCACAGTATATTTCGTTTTTACCGTGCGTGCATTCTCGGTCTTGTGATTTTTTAAGAATACCTTATTTTTGTCCTCGTTTTTTTCGAGAAAGCCCTCTAAAAGGGCTGTTTTTTTCTCGGGTACGCCGTGGATAACCGCAAGGTATTTTTTTTCTATCTCTCGGTATTTAATCTTATCGCAAAGAATTTTAAGCGCTTCTGCGTTTTTTGCAGCGATTACTATTCCCCCTGTATTGCGGTCAATGCGGTTGGCAAGGGCGGGGCGGAAGCTGTTTTCATTTTCGGGGTTGTACTCGCCTTTATCGTAGAGATAATGCTGTATTCTTGCAATCAGCGTATCGTTGTACTCGTTTTTATCGGGGTGGACAAGCAAGCCCTGCTTTTTATCGGCCAAGAGTATGTTTTCGTCCTCGTACACAATGTTGAAGCTGGCAGGGGCGGACAAAAAGTCGTATTTCGGTTGCTTTGAAACAAAAAATTCATCACTTATGTAAGCTTCTACAGAGTCGCCCTCTTTTAGTCTGGTGCTTATTTCCCCACGCTTACCGTTTACCTTAATGCGCTTTGTTCTTATATATTTGAACATGAGCGATGAGGGAAGAGCAGGGCAGTTTTGGGTTATAAATCTATCAAGGCGCTTATTATCATCATTTTTTGTCACGGTAAAGCTTTTCATTTAGGACTCCTTAAAGAATATGTCAAAAAAACTTGAAAGCAAGGGCAATTTATAATATAATAAGATAGATGTTGAAAGGGGGTATGGGAAATGGGTAAAGGCGTTCATGACGGTCACCGTGAAAGGGTAAAGCAGGAATTTTTGAAAAACGGCTTTAACGAGCATACACCGCCGCATAAAATTCTTGAGATGCTTTTATTTTACGGTATTGCACGAAAGGATACCAACGAAATCGCCCATGACTTAATAAACCGCTTTGGCTCTGTTTCCGGTGTTTTTGAAGCCCCCGTTGAAGAACTTGTAAAGGTAAATAGCATCAGCTTTCATACCGCATCTTTGCTGAAGTTTATGATTCCTATAATTCGCTGTTATCTTGCCGAAAAGAACGAAAAAGTTATAAACTATACAAATACTGATGATATGTGCGACTTTTTACTGAAACAGTATATCAGCTACACCAAGGAAGTGTTTTCGGTTGTTTCTTTTGGCGGCAACGGGCGTATGCTCGGCTTTGATGTTCTGGGCGAGGGTAATGTTTCCGAGGTTAATATCTCAATCAGGGAAGTGGTTGAAACTGTACTCAAACGAAATGCGGTATGCGCAGTTATAGCTCACAACCATCCAAACGGTGTGGCAGTTCCGAGTAATGAGGATGTTGCGGTAACGCAAAATATAAAAAGTGCATTACGGCATATAAATGTAAATCTGATTGACCATATCGTCATCGGCGATGACGATTATGTTTCAATGGCGCAAAGCCGACTTTTTAGGAGCATTTTTAACTAATCAGCGTGAAGCTTCTTGCAGATTAAGTCTTTCAAAAAACTCCTGTTTTTAACGGTCGGCGGCGGTCAGCCGCATTTTTGATTTTCTGCCATACGGTAGCCGACACCGTTTTCTGTGAACAGATACAGCGGACTATTGCTGTTCTGTTCTATTTTTTTGCGCAAATTTGTAATGTTAACCCTTAAAATCCCGTTTCCGCCTGTTGCTCCGTCGCCCCATACCGATTTAATTATAAAATCGTAGGTAAGCACTCTGCCCGAATATCTGCAGAGTAGGGTTAATATTTTGAACTCGTTTTTTGTGAGATGAACCTCGTTCCCGTTAACCTTTACGGAGTGCCTATCATATTCAACCCGCAGCCCACCATGCTCGTAGCCTTCAAGATTATCAAGTCCCAAGAGCTTTTCATACTGCTCAATCCGCCTTATGGCTGCCTTTATGCGGGAAAGCAGCTCCCCTGATAAAAAGGGCTTTCTTATATAATCGTCAGCCCCTGCATCAAGGGCTTCGGTGACGGCGCGTTCACTCCCGTTTTCGCTTACCGCAATTATCGGGAAAGAGCCCCGTTCCCGTAGCTTTTTTATGGTTTTAATTCCGTCTTGCAGGGGAAAGTCGGGGTCTATTAAAACAATATCGGGCGTATTAAGTGAAACCATGGTGAAGCATTCGCTGAAGTTAGAGACCGTCACCGTCTCATAACCTGCGGCGGAAATCAGATTTTTAATAAGTCTCCCACTCTGCTTATCAGAGTCGGCGACAATAATTCTGCGTTTCAACTTAGCTTCACCTCGTTAAGGTTTATTCTCTGCTTCTGCACGCTGGGCTACCGATTCCGCTGAATAATAGTTTTCCTCGTATATGAAATCGTGTATTTCGCTTTTTGCGGAGTCGAGGTTATACGCATAATACCAAACGCCCTTTATAGTCTTTCCTGATGAGGGAATATTCTCGTTGGGAATGCTTATCTGTTCAATTTCGGGCGAGAAGGCGAGAGCCCATGTGCCGAGACCTATAATATCGTTTGCCGTAAATGAGGTTGTACATTCGCTTATAACCATTTCGGCAACCTTCGGAAGCTTTAACGGATTCATTTTCTTAACTGCGGTAAACATAGCCGTAAGCACTTCCTTTTGGCGGTTTCCTCGCATAACATCACTGTCGGTATGGCGTATTCTGGCGTAGCAGACCGCCTGCGCACCATTTAAGAGCTGAGTGCCTGCGCTTGTAATATTAGGGCAATCAAAGCCTAATTTTTGCATTTCGGGGATAATGACATGGTTCATCTCAACCATCTCTTTTTCATCAACATCTATCGTCACTCCGCCGATGTAGTCAATAACCCTTGCAAGCCCGTAAAAGTTCATTGTGACATAATCTTCAATTTCAAGGCCGAAATTTTGATTGAGGGTCTTTACTGTCAGCTGGGACTTGCCGTATGCGTAGGCGTGGGTGAGCTTGTCCTTGGAATGGCCGTCAATCGACACATATGTATCCCTTGCAATAGAGGTGAGCTTGAGCTTTTTGAGTTTTTTATCGATTGTAAGAATAACTATTGCGTCGCTCCTGCCTGAATCGTTATCAGCCCTTGAATCTATTCCTAAAAGTGCGATGTTCTGCACGCCGTCATAATTCGAGGTTTCAATACCTAAATTGTTTTCGTCCAGGGGGGTGCGGTCCATTCCCGACAGGATTTTATATGCATAGCCGTAAAGAGCGCCTATTGCCGCAATAAGAACGCAGATAACTATTATAAGTGCATTGCGAAGGGTGCGGACTTTGCTTCTCTTTCTCTTGCCGGTATTTGAGAGGTGCCGCTTTGAGTTTGAAGAAATATCCTCATATTTTTGTGTGAATTTTTTTTTCGACGAGCTTGAATATAAATCTATATTATCGTCCTCATCATCGTAATTATAATTTAATTCAAAATCTTCGTATTTCATAATTTACTGTCCTTGGTTTTTATTTGTACACAGAAAAAACAAACCGCCTTTATGGCGGCCGAAAATACAAAACAATCTGTCCCGCACTGCCGTAATGCGCTTAAGATAACCTGCGTAAAGCAGGTGGGTGCCGGCTATACGGTTTCGTGCTCCCTTCTTCCGAACTCGGCACAGCCGCGGGAGGTCTGCAAGCCCACCGCATAAGCTTTGGCCCCTGATTAAAGGTTGTAGGGTTATATAAGACGCGGTCCGCGTACAGCACAGGACATTGCTTTGGCTGACGAGAGTCGAAACAGCCTACTGATTGTCGATTTCAAAAAAATCTTCAAGCCTTTCAACGAAGGCGTCAGCTACCGTCTCGTATTCGTCGTCATCCTCGATTTCGTAATAGTACTCGCCGCCGTCTTCCTCACCAACCTTTACTATAACAAGCTCGCCGCTGTCATTAAGCTGGTCCTGAGGATTATCGTATATGGGAAGCATAGCGAGATAACGCCCCATATCGGTCTCGATAGCGTCAAGCACCTCGAAGGTGTACTCCTTGCCGTCATCATCCGAAAGGGTTACTATATCGGGATTGTAATCGTCTTTATTCTTAATTTCGTCCATAACCTACCTCCGAAAATAAGTCTTTTATATATTGTACCCCCAAACCCAATTTAAGTCAATGGTAAAAAGGTGTAAATTTATATTTTTCGCCCCTTATCTTTATTTGCCTCATAGTTGATTACCTTTTTAAACTGGGTTTCATACAGCTGTCGGTATTTTTCGCTTGTGTCAATAAGCTGTGAGTGGGTTCCTGTCTCGGTTATTTCGCCGTTTTCTACAACCATAATTTTATCTGCGGCTATGACGGTGGAAAGACGGTGGGCTATAACGATACTTGTGCGGTTTTGCATAACGGCATTGAGTGCCGACTGTATAAGGCTTTCCGAAATAGAATCAAGGGAGGAGGTCGCCTCGTCAAGAATAAGTATTTTCGGGTTTTTAAGCACAACTCTTGCTATAGATACACGCTGTTTTTCACCGCCTGAAAGCTTAAGTCCTCTATTACCTACAATAGTGTCAAATTTAGCGGGAAGACCCATAATAAAGTCGTAAATATTTGCTACCTTACAGGCATTTTCTATTTCCTCTCTTGTGGCAGAGGGCTTTGCGTAAAGCAGATTGTCGAGCACGGTGCCGTTAAAGAGGTATGTATCCTGAGTTACTATTCCTATATTTGTGCGAAGGTAGGCAAGGTCAAAATCTCTGACATCGGTACCCGCCACCCTTACGCAGCCCTCGCTTACATCATAGAGCCTTGGTATCATACCTATGATAGTTGATTTTCCTGCACCCGAAGTGCCTACAATTGCGTACATTTTTCCGTTGGGTACAAAAAAGCTGATTCCCTTTAAAATTTCGTGACCGGTTTCGTAGGAAAAATGAACACCGCAAAACTCAACTGTGCTATTTTGGAGCGACGGATTTACGGGATTTTCGGGATTTTCAATGTCGCACTTGCGGTCAAAATATTCGAAAATTCTGGTAAACAGGGCAAGGGAACGCACAAAGTCAACCTGCAAATCAAGCAACTGCCTTACAGGCTGATAAAGTCTGTTTACAAGAGCCACCACCACCGAAATATCACCCACGGTAAGCCCCGAATCAAGACCGCCTATTATCAGAAAACCGCCTACAAAGTAAATCATCAGGGGCGCTATCTGGATAAACATACCGAGGAATACATGGAACCAACTGCCTGCCCGCTGTTCCTTCATTGTAATTTCGGTCGCCTCGTTATTGATTTTACGGAATTTTTCGTATTCGGTCTTTTCTTTGGTAAAGAGCTTTACAAGCATTGAACCGCTGACCGAAAGGGTTTCGTCAACCAGTTGGTTTAACTCGTCTTGCTTTGCCTGAGATTTACTTACAAGCTCCCAGCGCTTTTTGCCCACCGCCTTTGTGGGGAGAATGAGCAAGGGAAGAACAAGCAACCCTATAATAGCAAGCCGCCAGTCGGTGTAGAAAAGATAGAAAACGCAGGTTGTCACCGTGAGTACATTGCTGAGTGTTGAGGTCAGCATTACCGATATTACCGAGCTTACGCCGTTTATATCGCTGTTCATACGGGTGATTATATCCCCCTGCTTTTCGTTTGTGAAAAAGGAGTGGGGCATATGCTGCAGATGGTCGTACATCTCGTTGCGCATATCAAAAATTATTTTTTGCGAAATCCAGGAGTTTATGTACTGCTCAAGCACACTTATTATCTGCGCCGCCGCAAGCACGACAAAGGCGAGGACCACAAGCTGTGCCAATATTCTAATCTCTTTGCTGTCGCTTATTATAGCGTCAACAATCTTTCCCGTAATAATTGAGGGGAACAGTCCCAACACCGACGAGATTAATATCGCAACAAAAACTGCTATAAACTGCCATTTGTAGGGATTTAGATAGCCGAGTATTCTGAGCAACAGCTTTTTTGTGACCCGAGGTCTGGTTTCCTTTTCTTCTTTGGTTAAATATCCGCGGGGTCCTCCGCCGATGTGCATAGGCCCCCTCATACCCGCAGGAGGCGGCATCATAGGTCTCATTTATATTCTCCGTTCTTGAATTTAGCATGTACATATTATATTTTAACACATTTTAGAAAGTTTTCCATATTTTTCAATAAACCGTTAATTTGCACAAAAGTTATTAACTTTTTAATTTTTTTTGAAAAATACTTGACAAATTAAATTTTATAGTTTATAATAAAGCCAGACAAAGAGAAAGGAGTTAAGGAAAATGAAAGAAGCAACTCCGCCGGCAAATTGTCAAAATGAAATGAAAGCGGTGATTCCAATGAAGTAAGAACTTGTAAACCCGAAATGTTACACAAAACGGTGAAACCAATGTATTGAGTTTATAACTCCCCAAAAGGGATAAAAATATTTAAAACCTTAATAGGTAATTTAGCGTGAAAAATCAAGCTAAAAATAATAAAGACGCCTGTTTCTCGCCTTTGTTACCAAAGGCAACCGAAACAGATGCGATATAATAATCACCATTTCGGTGGTTTGCATCGCATTTTGTGTCTTGGAAAGAAATGGCGATTATTATGATTGTGAGAAAAGTCGCTATCAAATAAATTATTAAAGGTGATTCCAATGTACAATATGAGTTAGCGCTCAGTTAAATTGCATTCTTAAAATCAGATATTAAATTGTCATTGCAATTCAAAGTAAGTTCGACAGTTTCAATTAATATTAAAATATCACCGAATTATCGGTCAATGAATAAAGGTTTAATTTTGAGCAAAAGAAAAACTGAATATGATAAAATTTCAGACAGCCGTAACGGAAGCGTTGCGGCTGTTTTATTTTTTGGTGGGACTATGCCACATAGTATAGCTTTTCGGAAATAGTACGGTTTATTTTATAATCACCCGTCATTTCCTTACAAAAAAGCTTAATCTTGAATAATAGGTAAATAACCGCTCTTTTCACGGGAATAATATCCCGAGAAAGGGCGGTTTTTTAATGAATAATTATGACCTGTGGACCAAGTATTTAGACGGTGAGCTAAAGCCCGATAAAAGCTTTGATATTATTAAAAGGGAGCTTGAAATAGGGGGAAGAAGGGCGGCGCTTTACTTTATTGACGGCTTTATAAAGGACGAGGTTTACGAAAAGATACTGGAATTTCTTTATATACAAACACCCGAGGATATTGAAAAAATCGCCGATATGACGCATTTTGCACGGCTTAAAATGCCCTATGTTGAGGTGGACAGCACAAACGATAAAGAGGCGGCGGTGACGGCGGTGCTGTCGGGCCCCTCTGTGCTTGTTATAGACGGCATAAGCGGGGCGCTGATGATAGATACCCGCACCTATCCCGCCCGAGGTGTTGAGGAGCCGCAAAAGGATAAGTCATTAAGGGGTGCCAGAGACGGATTTGTTGAAACCCTTGTTATGAACACCGCTATGATACGGCGCAGAATACGGGACAGCCGACTTCGTATGGAATATATGCAGATAGGTAAGGGTACAAAGCTTGATGTAGCCATAAGCTACCTTGACGGGGTTGCGGACGAAAGGGTACTTAATATTTTAAGAGAAAAGCTTCATAATATGGAGCTCGACGGCGCTTCAATGACAGGGCAGGCCATTGCCGAAAAGCTGCAAAAAAACGCCTTTTTCAATCCCTTTCCAAAATTTAAGACCACAGAGCGCCCCGACTATGCCTCAGCCTGTATTTTTGACGGCAGAATAGTGCTTGTTATGGACAATGCCCCCTCGGTTATGGTAATGCCGATTTCCCTTTCCGACTTCTTTAGGGAGACCGACGATTATTACTTTCAGCCCATAGTCGCAAGCTACACACGGATTATTAGAATGGCGGTATCTATAGCTAATGTCATTATAACACCGCTTTATTTATTGCTTGTTAATAACCCCCGAATAGTGCCCGATTGGCTTCAGGTTATTATGCCGAATGATACAGGGCAGATACCCTTGTTTTTGCAGTTCTTGATACTCGAGTTTATGGTAGACGGGCTGAGACTTGCTTCCCTTAATACCCCCGATTCTCTCTCGAATTCCTTGGGTATAGTAGGCGGTTTACTGCTTTCACAGTTTGCTATTGACGCAGGCTGGTTTATAACCGAGGCGATACTCTTTATGGCGTTTATCACCATAGCCAGCTTTTCTCTGCCAAACTTTGAAATGGGCTACGCTATGAAGTTTGAGCGGCTGTTACTCCTTGTTTTAACCCAGATTTTAGGTGTTTGGGGCTTTGCAGGCGGGATAATATTCATCTTTATATGTATGCTGTTTATTAAAACCCTTTCGGGCAGAAATTATCTTTACCCGATTATACCCTTTGATTTAAAAGGCTTTTTGGAGCTGTTCATACGCTATCCTATGAAATGAAATTTCTTCAAATTTATTAACTAAAAATTCATATATTTGAATTAGAAATGTAATAAAGGGGTTGTATAATGAGGTAAAACAAAAGGGAGGAGCGTTTCAGTATGGACGATTTTAATAAGCAAAGCGGCGAGCTGAACGGATTTGATTCAGTAAACGGTAATGATACACCGGGTGAAAATAACGGATACACCGTAACACCCGACTGCGGCTTTTACACCAAAAGCCGTGAGGATATTATTCAGGACGGGACTTTTTGGGGCAGCGATACCGCTTATACGGCGGAGCCTGTGGGCAATAGTAAGCCGAAAGAAAGCCCGCAGCAGACCCCGCCGCCGCGCAGGGACTTTTTTCCGAGCGGTGAGTACGGCGCAAACTTTGACCCCCATACGGGAAGACCCATTTACAGATATAAACCGCCGAAACAAAAAAAGCCTAATAAGGAAAGGAAATACGGCGGGGGTGTAGTGCTTGCAGCGACTTTGCTTGCGGCGGTTGTAGGCGCGGTAAGCGGAATAGCGGCAACCGGCATCGGTAAAAGCGACAGTGATGTAAGCCCTGCGCCTACTGTTTCTAATGTTTCGGGACAAAATGTAAATATCAATATTGATGAAACCGCCGA
>CAJGCQ010000045.1 GCA_904501875.1 Clostridiaceae bacterium
GGGCTTACACCTTCCTTTAAAAGGTTTATATACAGCTATGACCTTAGGGTGTCGGGCGATACCACGGTAAGGGTTACCGTTCCGAACGGTGCTTCATATGCGGGTGCGGCGAGCTATCAGCTAAAAGCGGGTAATAATACGGTTACGCTTTCGGTAAAATCACAGACAGGATATATAAACAATTATAATATATATGTTAATTCGGATAGGGATTGTACGCTTTATGTCGATTCAAGCGGTAATGCCCCCGCAGTTACGAACGGAGACACTAACGGCGACGGTATAATAACACTTATAGACCTTGCAAATGTTCAAAGGCATTTACTGGGATTAATCACTCTTAAAGGCGATAAATTTACAGGTGCAGACACAAATAAAGACGGTAAGATTACTCTTATAGACCTTGCAAACATACAAAGACATTTGCTTGGGCTAATAAACCTTACCTGATTAAAATAAACGGAGAAATGAGGATAATAATGAAAAAGACAATTAAAAAAATCATTACATTGCTGATAACTGTCGGGGTGCTGTTAAGCTGTTTGGTGTTTACGGCTTCGGCGGCAGGTTCTACTATTTCATTTAGCAGCAACAATCCCAAGGTCAATGATTCGGTCACCGTTACTGTTACAGTTAGTTCAAATGAGAGTATATTTGCTATAGGATTTTCGTTAAAATATAATCCTGATGTTTTGAAATATGAAAGCGGTGACGGTACAGGCGGTGCAGGCGTTTTAAATGTCGTAATCAGTAACAATTCCAATAATGTTAAAAGCAATAAGTTTTCGTTTGTATTTACTGCTATAGCTGCGGGTTCAAGTAATATACAGATTGCAGATTGCAATTGGGTTGTAGGGATGTCTAATGAAGAAGCTCCTTTTACAGGTGCTTCCGCTTCTATTACCGTTTCGGATGCCGCTAAGTCGAACAATGCTAATTTAAAGTCACTTTCCTTAAGCAAGGGAACCCTGTCGCCTAAATTTTCGGCTTCTAAAACTTCTTATACCGCTACAGTTCCCACAAGCGTTACAGAGGTTAAGGTATACGCCACCGCAAAGGACAGCGGCGCTACGGTTGAAATTTCGGGCGAGTCTGTGCTAAAGGATGGCGAAAACATCCGCACCGTAACCGTCACCGCACCTTCGGGGGCACAGAAGGTTTACACAATCAAGATAATCCGTTCTGATTTGACCGCCGAACCTGAGCCTGAGGTTCCCGAGGTAAACCCATTGGAAATAACGGTTGACGGTGCTTCATACATAGTACTTAATGATATTTCAGGGGTAATATTGCCTGCAGGCTTTTTAGTGGAAACTGCCCAGTATAACGGTGTTGATATTTCGGTCGCAAAGGATGCGGACGGAAATTACATACTCTACTACTTAAAAGCGGCGGACAGCGAAATTGCAACTCCCTATTTGTTAAACGGCGATACTTTTGAAAGATTGCAGTGTGCAGCTATCGGGGATAAGATTTATATTTTTGCAGATGTTCCCGCAGAGCTTACAGCAGCCGAAGGGTACTACGAAACCGCAGTTAAGATAGGGGACTTCAGCGTAAAGGCATTCGCCTCGAGCAATTCGGATTTTACCGATTTCTATTATGTATATTGCTTGTACGATAACGGTTACCGTATCTATCGCTACGATTCCAAGGAAAATGTGCTTCAAAGAGCGCCCGAGTTTAAGCTTGTATCTGTTGCGGAAAAGGAGCTCAGCGAAGCAGGCTTTTTAACCCGCTTTAAATCCCTTTCGGCCAATGCTAAAACGGTTATTATAGGGCTGTTTTTAGCGGCTGTCGGAGCGGTAGTGCTTATAGTTCTTTTGATTGTGAAGCTTGTAAAGGGCAAAAACGCCCCCGAAGATGATGATTACTCCGATTTGCTTTTTGAGCCCGATTTTGATGAGGTAACAGTTGACGACGGCGACAAAGCCGAAGAGGAAAAAGAGCCTCACAACGAAAATCAGGACTGATAAACAGAACAAAAACCTCGGTATGAACTAACCGTTCATACCGAGGTTTTTAAATACATTTCAGCTATAGGGTGACAAGAATAATCCGAACCTGATTTTGGAGGATTATTCTTGCCACCCTAAGGTGGTCAAAGCCCTGACCTATTATTGTTTTTACAATTTAATTTATCTATGCAGTATCTTTCCCGCTATGCTGCAAATTAAGAAAGTGATTATATCAGCCGCAACTACAGTTGAGCCTACGGGCGTTCCCGCAAGGATTGAAAAGAGTATTCCGGCGGCGGCGCAAAAAACCGAGATTGCGCCCGAAAAAATCACAACGGGCCGGAAGCTTTTAAAGAGTCTCATAGCAGATAATGCAGGGAAGACAACCAGAGCGGAAATTAGCAGAGAACCCACCAAATTCATTGCAAGCACGATTATAACCGCCGTGATGATAGCAATTATCAGGTTATACGCCCCTGCTCTTACGCCCGTTGCTCTTGCAAAGCTTTCGTCAAAGGTGACGGCGAATACCTTATTGTAAAACAGAATAAATGTTACTGTTACAACTGCTGACAGAAGGGCACATAACCAAACCTCTCCCTTTGAGAGAGTAAGAATAGAGGTAGAGCCGAAAAGGGTGCTGCAAACATCACCCGAAACATTAGATGAGGTCGAAAAAACATTCATCACAAGGTATCCGATAGCTAAAGCGCCTACCGAAATCATAGCTATTGCGGCGTCACCCTTTATTTTCGCATTTTTGCCCGTTTTAAGGAGTAAAATTGCGCTTATAACTGTAACGGGAAGCACTATTATCATATTGTTTGAAATTCCTAAAGCAGAGGCTATTGCCAATGCTCCGAAGGCAACATGGGAAAGCCCGTCACCTATAAAGGAAAACCGCTTTAATACCAGCGTTACCCCAAGCAGGGAGGAGCAAAGGGCAATAAGCACCCCCGCTATCATAGCGTAGCGCACAAAGGGATACTGGAAATAGTGGGCGATTTGCGCAAAAACTCCGCTCATATGCCGTTTTCCTCCCTATATTTCAGATATTCCGCCTTAGTCCCGAAGAAAATATCCTTTCCTATTTGCAAAATGTGGGTGGCGTATTTAAGTGCCGCCTTCATATCGTGGGAAATCATAATCACGGTTATGCCCTCTTTGTTAAGGGCTTCGATTGTGGAGTACATTTCCGCCGTCACAACAGGGTCAAGCCCCGAAACAGGCTCGTCTAATAACAGCATTTTGGTGGTGGCACACAGCGCTCGGGCAAGTAATACCCTTTGTTGCTGACCCCCCGAAAGCTCACGGTAGCTTTGCCCCCGAAGGTCGGCGATTCCCATTTTTTTAAGGTTTTTTCTCGCTTTTTCCTTTTGCTCTTTAGTGTAAAAGGGTAAAAGTCCGCCGCCGCCTAAATTGCCTGACAGCACAATTTCCCATACAGAGGCGGGGAAATCACGCTGCACCTCGGTTTGCTGAGGCAGATAGCCGATTTCCGACGGCTTTAAACACTCTCCCGTCTCAATTTTCCCCGAAATAGGGGAATTAAGGTGCAAAATCGTTTTCATAAGGGTGGTTTTGCCCGACCCGTTTTCCCCCACAATGCAAAGGTAGTCGCCGTTGTTTACCGTAAAATTAAGGTTTTCCACAACGGTTTTACCCTCGTAGCCAAGCTTTAAGTTAGAAGCTTTAATAAGAGCCATTTTTATTCTCCTAATGCCTTTTTAAGCGTTTCAAGATTTTTTTCCATTACCGAAAGGTAGGTGGTGCCGTGCCTTGCATCCTTACTGCCTACCGACTGCATACTGTCAAGCACAAGTATTTCCTGATTTTTTTCTTTGGTATTTGCAATCACCGTCTCGGCGATTTTAGTAGCTGCGGTCTCGGTTTTAATTACATATTTAAGTCCTAATTCATCGAGTTTGTCACTTAAAAACGCCACGGTTTCAAAGCTTGCCTCGGTTTCTGCGGAACAACCGGGGAAGGCCGCATAATACGAAAGTCCGTAATCCTTGGTCAAATATCCGAAGGGGAAACGGTCGGCAATAAGCAGGGTTTTTTTGGGAGCGGCGCTTACCGCCTTTTTGTATTCGCCGTCAAGTGCGGTTAGTTTTTCGGTGTAATTTCGGGCGTTTTCTTTATAAAATTCTGCATTTTCGGGGTCCTTTTCGGCTAACGAATCGGCAATAGCGTCCGCAAAAAGAGCGGCATTTTTAAGGGATAGCCAGATATGCTCGTCAAACTCGGTTTCCTCTTCTCCCTGTTCGTGCTCTTCCTGCATACCTTCTATATGCTCCTCTTCCTTTAAAGAGCTGCCTAAAAGGGAGGTTAAATTAATAAGTGTGCGTTTTTCGTTTTGGTACTGCTTTACAGTCTCGTTCACCCATTTATCCGATTCTACGCCGATATATACAAGAATATCGCACTCTGCGATTTTAACCATATCCGCCGCCGAGGGGTGGAAGCTGTGCATATCGGTACCGTTCTCGGTAAGCCATATAATTTCCGCTTTGTCTCCCGCAATTTCCCTTGTCCAATCATAAATCGGGAAGAGGGTGCAGACAACCTTGATTTTGTCACTTTCAGCCGATCTTACGCCACCGCAGGCGCAAAGGTTAAATAAAATTAAAACAGCCGATAATATTGGTAAAATGCGTTTGATACTTTTTTTCACAGTAGTATTTCCAATCATGTTTAAATTTGCAACTCATTCGCAAATTAGTATACTCCAATTGACCCCGATTGTCAACCGACAGTTGCAAAATATATAATATACTGTTATTATATACCCGTGTAAGTTCAGCCTAAGCAAAGCCGACAAATCCGACCCGCCTAAAACGGCACAAAACGCAGTAAATCCTAATGGATTTACTGCGTTTTATGCCACGCTAACCTAAAAACCGCCCTTTAAGGCTGGTTCAACTCTCGTCGGCCTAACCGTCTATCGGTTTGCGCTTTCTTTATTGAAAGGCTTAAAGAGCGGAAGAAAACTATTTAAAAGTTATGTCACAGCCTATCGCTTGTTGACATTCGGTAAGTCCCGAGGCTACTATTTCCTTGGTTCTTTCATAGGATTTTGCCGCATTCGCCGCTGCGGCGGAGTCAAGGGAGTATTTAGTGCTTCCGTCCTCTGCACTTTCGAGGGGATATACTGTGTAAAGGTAGCCGCCGCCGCCCTTATATTTGTTCACCCAGGTGGGTACAAGGTCAAGACTGTTTAAGGTGACGCCGTCCTTATCCTTTTTAAGAGTGAAGCTGAAGAGCGCACCGTCTTCGGTATGCCCTGTAGGACAGCTGTTCATAAGCTCTTTGCGCTGGTTTGAAACAAAGTTACCCAAAGAGTAAATACATACCGTGGTGCTTTCACCGTCTTCGGAATGGATAAGCTCTACAGGCTCAATAACATGCGGATGACTTCCGATAATCATATTAACCCCGAGGTTTGAAAGCTTTTGTGCGATTGTTTTCTGCCATGTATCGGGGCTCAATTTATATTCGTTGCCCCAATGCACATAGAAAACAATATACTCCGCACCGCCCGATTTCATTTGGCTAATCATATTCGCTGAATCTGCATAAAATTCGTCAATGCGGTCATAGGAAAAGCTGTTAATTAAATCGTTTGCCTCTTTAGCTATTATTGCGCCGTTTAAATATTTTCTGCCTGCGACCTGCCCTGAGGTTTCGTATGTAAAGTTCGCAATACCTATCTTAATCCCGTTGATTTCCTTTACGGCAAAGTTTAGGTCATCGGTAGTTTCCCGTGTGCCGATAAATTCAATTCCCTCTTGCTTTAATACCTGCGCCGTGCGCTTTAGTCCGTAAAGACCTGTATCATAAGCGTGATTGTTTGCGGTAACAAGGAAATTCAGTCCCGAGTCCTTTATTGTGTCTGCAAGACTGTCGGGTGTATTAAATACGGGGTAGCCGCTGTACTGCCCCGATTCTGTTCCGCCGAAGGTGACTTCAAGATTTGCAACCGCTAAATCTGCCGCCTTAAAATAGGGGGAAGCCTCCTTGAAAAAGGCGCTGAAATCATATTCACCCGATGCAGTTTTAGCCCCTGTAAGCTGGGTCAAATGCGCCATAATGTCCCCCGTACTTATAACAGTTGCATAGGTTTCGGGTATTTCTTCACTTGAGACAGCAGAGGAGCCTTCGTTATTATCTAAGGGCTTGTCCGTAGCCTTTTTTGAAAGCTTTAGAATTGCATTTACCGAAAAGGCTATAAGTGCGATTACGGCAATAAGCACCGCCGCTGAGCAGGTTAAAAATATTCTTCTTTTAATTATTGCCTTTTGTCTTTTTGTTCTTTTTTTCGACATTTTAAGCCTCCTAAATAAAAAAGCACACAACAAGTGGTATAAGCATTGCGGGGATATAATTCATAACCTTGATTTTGGTGATTTCCAGCATATTAAGTGCCAGAGCTATTATAAGCAGAGAGCCTATTACCGACATATTTGCAATTCCCGAGTCTGTAAGCACTGGGGAGATTGCCACGGCTAAAAGGGTTATGGACCCCTCTAAAATTATTATCGGAAAGGCGGAAAGCATTACCCCTATACCGAGGCTGGAGGTAAACACCACAGCCGAAACACAGTCGATAATAGATTTTGAGTAAAGGGTGGAGTTGTCCCCCGAAATACCGCTGTTTACAGAGCCCACAATAGCCATAGCACCCACGCAGAAAAGAAGCGTGGCGGTTACAAATCCGTCGGCTATTTTGGTGTTGCCAACCTTTTTGTTAAAGCTTTTTTCAAGCTGTTCTCCAAGGTTGTTTACCCGCTTATCAAGGTCGATAAGCTCACCTATAACAGCGCCTGACGCAAGGGAAAGTATAATAATTATTATATTAGTATTTTTCTCAAAAAGTCCCGTTATGCCTATATATATAACGCAAAGTGCCATTCCGTTCATAAGGGTTTTACGCACCCTTTCGGGCATGCCCTTTTTAAAGAGCAGGCCTAAGAGGCTGCCTATTATTACAAGCACAAAATTCACGACCGCACCGCTTAAAAGCACACGGCCTACAGGGGTTCCCGCCGCACTGTTTATCAAGTCCATTTTTGTATCACCACTAATAATATATAACAAACCCACCCAAATTGCAATAAAAATCGGCAATATTGCAGTAAGATTAGGGTGGCAAGAACAATCCTCCAAAATTAGTTCAGATTATTCTTGCCACCCTAAAGTTTCGTAAAACAAAGGCCACCAAGCCTTATGGGGCGTCAGCGTAACCAGCTGGGGATATTATACTGTTTTTTCACTTTAAGATACTCAGCAAATCGGGGAAGGGCTCAAGCGAGCGCTTTAAAATGCCGTGCATCAGGGCTATCGCAATGCCGTAATTGGTGACAGGTACCCCCTGCTCATTACAGCATTTAAGGCGTGATTTCATTTCCTTTTCGTTTAGCATACAGCCGCCGCAATGAACCACCAAGGCGTACTGTGATAAATCTTCGGGGAATTCTGTGCCCGAGGTAAAGGAGTAGTTGAGTGATTTGCCCGTGTAGTTTTTAATCCAACCCGGGAGCTTCACCGTTCCTATATCTTGACATTGATGGTGGTGTGTGCACCCCTCGGAAATAAGTACCCTGTCGCCGTCCTTTAGCTTAGAAAGCTTTGCCGCACCGCCTATTACGGTGGCAAGGTCACCCTTATAGCGGGCAAAGAGGATTGAAAAAGAGGTAAGCGCCACATCCTTCGGTACAATTTTGCTTACAACGCCAAAGGCCTGAGAATCGGTTATTACCATACGAGGGGGCGTTTTTAGGGCTTTTAGCGCTGCCTCAAGCTCGGTTTCACGCACAACTGTAGTTAGTGCACCCGCCTCTAAAAGCTCACGCAGGGTTTGCTGTTGGGGAAGAATAAGCCTGCCCTTAGGGGCGGAGGAGTCTATGGGGGTTACCATTATTACCGCATCGCCCGATTTAATCAAATCGGAAACGATTTTACGGTCGTTACCGGCCGCATTTGCAAGTGCGGCAATTTTTCCCTTTAATTCGTAGATACCCGTACCTGTCTCGGCGCTTACATAAATTTCATCTTTGGTTTCGGAGGGGAATTTCGGCAGTAAATCCGACTTGTTGTAAACAATAACATAGGGAAGCTTGCGCTGTTTAAAAAGCGCTATAAGCTCATTGTCTGCATTTTGCAAGCCCTTTTGAGCGTCAACCACAAGAACGGCAATATCCGCCTGACGGAGAATTTGCTTTGCTTTGGAAACCCGTTGCTCGCCAAGCTCACCCTCGTCGTCTATTCCCGGTGTGTCGATAATGACAACAGGACCCATAGGCAGTAGCTCCATTGCTTTTTTAACGGGGTCGGTTGTGGTGCCCTTAACATCGGATACCACCGAAAGCTTCTGCCCCGTTACGGCGTTGACAAGGCTTGATTTACCTGCGTTGCGCAGACCGAAAAAGCCGATATGTACCCGCTCGGCAGAAACTGTGGAATTAAGACCCATAAAAATCCCTCCTTAGTATTAGAATCGGAAATCGCGTCGGTTGGAGTTTTTAATCTGTTCGATGTTTTCGGTGGCGATTTTGCAGACCTTCTCGGCGGGAATCTTTTTAAGCTCCCTTTCAATCAGCTCAAAGCCAACCTTTTTGGTCTCCTCGCTTGCGTAATCCACAAGGTATTCGCTTAGCGTCATAAGGGCGTTCGGGTGACAGCAGTTTAAAATCTGCCCATTTTTGCAAAGGCTCATAAAGCGGTCGCCCGTTCTGCCCTCACGGTAGCAGGCGGTGCAAAATGAGGGTATAAAGCCCTTCTTCATCAGCCAGTTCACCACCTCATCAAGGGTTCTCTGGTCGGAAACATCAAACTGCTCGGAATCGTGGGGGCGTTCTTCCTCGGTATATCCGCCTACAGATGTGCGGGAGGCACCGCTTATTTGGGAAATACCAAGCTCCAACGCTCTGCCCCTGACTTCCTCGCTTTCTCTTGTGGAAATAATCATACCCGTGTAGGGTACGGCAATGCGGATACATGCTATAATTTTCTCAAAAATTTCGTTAGGAATTCCGTTATCGAATAGATTCGGGTCAATATCGTCGGCACGCTTAATTCTCGGAACGCTTATGGTGTGGGGGCCTACGCCGTGTACCGCCTCTAAATGCTCGGCGTGCATTAAAAGCCCCGCAAACTCGTACTGGTAAC
>CAJGCQ010000046.1 GCA_904501875.1 Clostridiaceae bacterium
CCACGGTGCAGAGATACGCATTTTGGGGACTTTTTATACTTGTTGCTATTCCTCTTCCCGGCACGGGAGCGTGGACGGGTGCGCTTGTGGCGGCGATGCTTGAAATGCCCCTTAAAAAAGCCTTTCCCGCAATAGCGCTGGGTGTTTTGGGAGCGGCAGTAATAGTGTCTTTTGTCACCTACGGCGCCGGAGCACTGCTGTTTTGATAATTAATTTAATAATTTAAAAATTTCAGCGCCTTCCTATTTAAGGAGGGTGCTGTTTTATGTAATGATAAATCCGTTCTTGACATATGAACAAATGTTCGGTATAATCAAGGTTGGAATAACCTTCTTAATCTTTGGATTTGAGGACTTCAAGGCCTAACCAACGGGGAGGCTGTGGTGTGCAGTGGCGGTGGAGGTAAGGAAAACTTCTCGCCCAAAACCTTTAACGGCATACGGGAATTTTTTTGAAGAATGGTTATTATTTTTAAGTCTATGGCATCTATTTGCCGCACCTCTCTAATAAAAAAATCAATAAAAAAATTAAACGGTGCACAAAGTCAATTAAAAAATGCGGTGATATAAAATGTTTGATAAAAATAACGAATTTGAAAAGGTATGTTGCTTTACGGGTTACAGACCCGAAAAGTTTCCCTTTAAGCTTGAAAGGGAGAACGCAGAATACATTGCTTTTGAAAACCGACTTATTAAAACGGTTTTTTCACTTATTGAGGAGGAGTGCTTCACCTTTTTAAGCGGTATGGCAATGGGGTTTGATATTATTGCAGCTCAGGCAGTATTGCTTTTAAAAGAGCGCAACCCGCAGGTTAAGCTGATTTGTGCTCTCCCTTATCCAAATCAGGGAGCGGGCTTTCCCGAACCGTGGCGGGAAAGGCACGAAAGAGTATTATATAGTGCGGATAAGGTGATTAAGGTGTCCGAGGACTATTCCACGGGCTGTTACGCCAAGCGGAATGCTTTTATGGTAGATAACAGCGACTATGTGGTGACCTGGTTTGACGGCAAGCACGGCGGTACGGAAAATACCCTTAAATATGCCGCAAAAAAGCGCCGCCATATCATCAATCTAAATGAAGATTTTCATGAATATACCGGCGGCTTTCAAACAAATCTATTATTATTATAAATTATTCGTAATAATCGTTCTTTTCCTTGTAGTCATAATTTTTAAAAACATTAAGCTTTCCGTTATTGTCGAGTATTGCGAGGAACACCTCGGAGGATGATCTTATTCCCTGTACCTTTAGCTCGTTGTTAAGCCAGTTTTGGTCTCTACCCGCATATTTAAGGTTTTCTGTTAAAACCACGCCGTCCATAATCACATTGAAAAATACCGAGTCGGAATTGGTTACTAAATTTAAGTCTTCGGGCGTAGCGGGGCGCTTCGTCGCATAGGGCATAAAGCTTATTTTGCCGCTTGCCTCCATAATTGCGGTGTCAATAGCCGATAAATCGAAATATCCGCATAGTCTTGCCTGCATTAGAAATTCGTTAAGGTCAAGGTTTGATTTTTTGAAGCTTTTGCGGTAAAGCTTGCCCCCTCGCATTAAAACCACCGAATGACCGAAAAGTAAGCGGCGGAGCTTCAGACTTTTTGAAACAAGTAATGAAATTCCAAAAGAAACAAACGCATACACGCACATTGCGATAAGGGGTCTCAGCGGTTTTTCACGCTCGGTTGCCATTTCGGCGGCTATGGAGCCTATTGTTATGCTTACTATATAATCGAACATAGTAAGCTCGGATAATTGTTTGTTTCCGATTAATTTTGTTAACAAAAATAACACAAACAGCGAAATAAAAGCTGTTATAATAACCGCAATGTAATCCATAACCTTTACCTCTATTCGATTTATATACTTAATATACATAAATTTCTCTTTGTTATACATAAAATTTCTCTATGCCGCTATTGACAAAGCAAAGGTATAAGTGTATAATTGTATACATTAATGCAAATTTAAGGTGAGCAAAATGTTTGAGTTATCAAATAAGACCAACCTGCTTGAGCAGGATAATTACAAATACGAGCTTCAGGATGTGGATGAGCCTAATCTCTACCGTGATTTCTACACTTATGAGGATGTTCCGAGGGTTGCCTTCAATCACCGCAGAGTGCCAATGGGTATGCCTAAGGATATTTGGATTACAGATACCTCCCTTCGTGACGGGCAGCAGTCGGTAGAGCCGTATACAGTAAAGCAGATTGTAGACCTTTATAAGCTGATGTCAAAGCTGAGCGGCCCTTACGGCATTATCCGCCAGACCGAGTTTTTTGTCTACAGCAAGAAGGATAGGGAAGCGATAGCAAAGTGTCAGGAATTAGGGCTTAAATTTCCCGAAATCACCACCTGGATAAGGGCGAGCAAGGAGGACTTCAAGCTCGTAAAGGATTTAGGCATAAGAGAAACGGGAATCTTGGTTTCCTGCAGCGACTACCACATTTTTAAAAAGCTTAAAATGAAGCGCTCCGAGGCTATGAAAACCTACCTTGAGGCGGTTTCCGAAGCATTTGAGGCGGGCGTAATGCCCCGCTGTCACTTAGAGGATATTACAAGGGCGGATTTTTATGGCTTTGTGGTTCCCTTTGTAAACGAGCTTATGAAGATGTCGAAAGAAGCGAAAATACCCGTAAGAATAAGGGCTTGTGATACTATGGGCTATGGCGTCCCCTATCCTGAGGTGGCTTTGCCGAGAAGTGTACCGGGTATTATTTACGGTTTACAGCACTATTCCGATGTCTCCAGCGAAATGCTTGAGTGGCACGGTCATAATGATTTTTACAAGGCGGTCGCAAACGCCTCAACCGCATGGCTTTACGGTGCGTCGGCGGTTAACTGCTCCCTTTTGGGTATTGGAGAGCGCACGGGTAATGTTCCCCTTGAAGCAATGGTTATGGAGTATGCGTCTCTTAGGGGCTCCCTTGACGGAATGGATACTACTGCGATTACCGAAATAGCCGAGTATTTTAAGAATGAAATGGGCTATGACATTCCCCCTATGACACCCTTTGTGGGCAGGAATTTTAATGTGACAAGGGCGGGCATACACGCAGACGGGCTTTTAAAGGACGAGGAAATTTACAATATTTTCGATACCGAAAAGATTTTAAACCGTCCCGCCTCGGTCTCCATCAGCAAAACGAGCGGACTTGCGGGCATAGCCTACTGGATAAACCATAATTACAAATTATCTAAGACCGAAGAGATTGATAAGAGAGACCCCCTTGTAGCAAGGCTCAAGGAATGGGTAGATTCCGAGTACGAACAGGGAAGACAGACTGCCATTTCAAACAGCGAGCTCGAAAAGAAACTTGAAGAGCTGTCGGGCGGCAGATTTGCGGAGGGTAAGTATGATAGAGCATAAGACAATATCCCTTGCTGATCAGGTGTTTGAGCACCTTGAAAACGATATTTTAAGCGGCAAATATCAGCGGGGCGAAATCCTCACAGAAAGTAGGCTGAGCGCCGAGTTGGGTGTCAGCCGAACACCTATAAGAGAGGCTTTAAGAAGACTCGAACAGGAGCATATAATTGAGGAGTCGGGCAAGGGCTCGGTGGTTATCGGTATTAACGAAAAGGATTTGGCCGATATTTTTATGATAAGAAAAAGCCTTGAATGTCAGGCGGCGGCGCTTGCGGCGCAAAACCGTACTGAGGAGCAGCTAAAGGAATTAAGACAGGCGCTTGAATTTCAGGAGTTCTATCTTGAAAAGCACGATGCCGAGCAGATTAAGCTTATGGACGGCCGTTTTCACGATTTGCTTTATAAATTAAGCGGCAGTACCGCTTTTTATGACACCTTGGTGCCGCTTCATAAAAAAATCCAAAAATACCGCCGTGCCTCACTTGAAAACAGGAGCAGAGCCAATGCGTCGGTATCCGAACACCGTAAAATTTTTGATGCGGTCAGTGCACAGGATGCGCCTCTTGCGGCGAAATGTGCTTCTGAGCATGTCGAAAACGCATATAAGCATATTATGAGAAAGGATTAATAAAAATGGGCTTAACTATTGCACAAAAAATTATTAAGGCGCATATGCTTAGCGGCGATATGACCGTGGGCAGCGAGGTTGCGCTTAAAATCGACCAGACCCTAACTCAGGACGCTACAGGTACAATGGCGTATCTCGAGTTTGAGACTATGGGGCTTGACCGTGTTAAAACCGAGCGGAGCGTGGCTTATATCGACCATAATACCCTCCAGTCCGGCTTTGAAAATGCGGACGACCACAGATACATTCAGTCGGTGGCTAAAAAGCACGGTATTTATTTCTCCCGCCCCGGAAACGGCATCTGTCATCAGGTACATCTGGAGCGCTTCGGCAAGCCGGGTAAAACCTTAATTGGTTCTGACAGTCATACCCCCACAGGCGGCGGCATCGGTATGCTTGCAATGGGTGCCGGCGGTCTTGATGTTGCGGTTGCAATGGGCGGCGGTGCATACTATATCACTATGCCTAAGATGTTCAAGGTAAACCTTACGGGCAAATTGAACCCTTATGTTACCGCAAAGGATATAAGCCTTGAGATTCTGCGTATATTATCGGTTAAGGGCGGTGTCGGCGCTGTTATCGAGTGGGGCGGCGAGGGTATTAAGTATTTGTCTGTTCCCGAGCGTGCCACCATTACCAATATGGGAACAGAGCTTGGTGCTACCACCTCTATTTTTCCGTCGGACGAGGTTACAAGGAAGTTCTTGGAGGCAGAGGGCAGAGCGGAGGATTACACTCCTCTTGCGAGCGACCCCGATGCTGTTTACGATAGAGTTATCGATATTAACCTTGATGAATTAAAGCCCATGATTGCCTGCCCCCACAGCCCTGATAATGTTGTGACGGTCGAGTCCTTAAAGGGCACAAAGGTGGATCAGGTTTGTATCGGCTCCTGCACCAACTCTTCACTTTACGATATGTTAAAGGTTGCGGCAATGCTTAAAGGCAAGACCATTTCGCCCTCTGTCAGCCTTTCGATTTCCCCCGGCTCCAAGCAGGTGCTTTCAATGCTTGCTGACTGCGGGGCGTTAAGCGATATTTTGGCAAGCGGAGCCCGTGTGCTTGAGTGCGCCTGCGGACCCTGTATCGGAATGGGCTTTTCTCCGAATAGTGCGGGCGTTTCCCTTAGAACCTTTAACCGCAACTTTATAGGAAGAAGCGGAACTGCCGATGCGCAGGTTTACCTTGTTTCCCCCGAAACTGCGGTTGCGGCGGCATTGACGGGTGAAATCACCGACCCGAGACTTTTGGGCGATGAGCTACAGGTTAATATGCCCGAGACTTTTAAGATTGACGACAGCGCAGTTATTGCACCCGCAACACCCGAAGAGGCTAAGGATTTAGAGGTGCTCAGAGGACCTAATATTAAGCCCTTCCCCAAGTCTGCACCCCAAGAGGATTCCCTTACTGCTGAGTTGGTGCTCAAAGTTGGCGACAATATTACTACCGACCATATTATGCCCGCAGGGGCTAAGATTCTGCCCTACCGCTCTAATATTCCGCATCTCTCCCAGTTCTGCTTTGGTGTTTGCGATGAAACCTTCCCCGAAAGGGCGAAGGCTTTAGGCAAGAGCATTATCGTCGGAGGCAGTAACTATGGTCAGGGCTCGTCCCGCGAGCATGCGGCGCTTGTGCCTATGTATTTAGGCGTTCGTGCGGTTATCACCAAGAGCTTTGCGAGAATCCATGTGGCTAACCTTATAAATGCGGGTATTATGCCCCTTACATTTAAAAATCCCGAGGATTACGATAAACTGAATCAGGGCGACAAGCTTACCCTTACCGATGTATTTGACGGTATGGATAAGGGCGAAATCACTTTGAGAGACGAAACCACGGGTGAGAGCTTCCCGCTTTCTTGCTCGTTCACCGTTAGACAAAAGGCAATATTAAAAGCGGGCGGACTGCTTGAATATACAAAGAATGGAGAAAATTAAGATGGAAAACTACATTAACGCAGCGGTTGAGCAATTCAGAAGTATTTTAACCGAGCAAATTGCTCGTGAGCGCAAAATGGAGCAGGATAAAAGGGTTACCGATTATTCAAAGCTTGATAAAATTATTATAGGTGTTTGCGGCGGCGACGGTATCGGGCCGATTATATCTGCCGAGTCGGAAAGACTTTTGCAGTTTATTTTAAAGGATGAAATTGCGGCGGGTAAAATAGAGCTTCGCACTATTGAGGGACTCACTATTGAAAACCGTATCGCCCACAACAAGGCTATTCCCGATGATGTTTTGGCTGAAATAAAGGCATGTAATGTTATCTTAAAGGCACCCACCACCACCCTTAAGGGGGGCACACTTGAGAGCGCTAATGTTGCAATGCGCCGTGAGCTTGACCTTTATGCGAATGTACGCCCCGTTGCCGTACCCGAGCTTGGTATTGACTGGACCTTCTTCCGTGAGAATACCGAGGGTGAGTATGTTTTGGGCAGCCGCGGTGTTGAAATTCCCGATACATTGGCTTTTGACTTTAAGGTTACCACCAACGAGGGCACAAAGCGTATTGCCCGTGCTGCCTTTGAGTATGCTAAGAACAACGGTAAAACAAGCGTAGCTATAGTTACAAAGGCGAATATTATGAAGAAGACCGACGGTAAGTTCTCCGACCTTTGCCACGAGGTTGCAAAGGATTACCCCGGTATCGAGGCGGAGGACTGGTACATTGATATTATGACCGCAAACCTCGTAAATGAGCGCACAAGAAGCAAGTTTCAGGTTTTCGTTCTGCCTAACCTTTACGGCGATATTATCACCGATGAGGCGGCGCAGATTCAGGGCGGCGTAGGCACGGCGGGAAGCGCTAATTTGGGCGATGTTTACGCTATGTTCGAGGCTATCCACGGTTCTGCTCCCCGTATGATTGAGACCGGCAGAGGCCAGTTTGCCAATCCGACAAGTATGTTCAAGGCTACCGAAATGCTCCTGCGCCATATAGGATTCGTTGAAAAAGCTAACAAGCTTAACGAGGCTTTGCACATCTGTACCGAGGTTGAAAAGAAGTATGTAATCACGGGTCACGAGGACGGAGCTACCTGCTCGCAGTTCGGCGATTATCTTATGCAGACTATTGAAAAGCTGTAATTAAACATTTTAAAGCCGCCGATTTTAAACGGCGGCTTTAAAGTTTTGATAAATTGTTTTTTAAAATTCTGTCAATTCTGTCCTGGAGCGTATACCAAAGCGTTTAAGGATTGCATCTCTTACAGGGTGTATAGCCGCCGTTTATTGCGTCGTTATGCCCTTCAAAGATAATCTTGTTTTCCTCCTTCATAGTGGCTACCGAGCCGCAGGTTGATTTGTGAAAAATATGTGTGTTCAAATTTCCTATGTATTCGGTTTTTGTGTTTACCGCAGTAGAGTTTTGTTCTTTCGAGACGGAAGAATTTTTATTTGGTGAGGCAGGCTTTACCTCGTCGGCGGATATGGTTTGCGGCATACTTTGCGACTCGTTGTCCTGACGGTAGCCGTTTACTGTATCGTCTGTCGGCAGATTAATTGTTATCTGCGAATGGGCATTGTGGGTCATATCTGCATTACTCGGTGAACAGCCGCATAGACATAAAAGTGCTAAAAATATACAAATAAGCTTTTTCATAACAACCTCGCTGCTTTTTTGTAAATTATATATCGCATTTAATTAAAAATCAATATTTTCTAAAAATATATAATCAGGCTGACGATTTTAATATGAATAACTCCTCTTTTTTCTGCAAAGAATAGCAGAAAAGGAGGAATTTTTTATGCGTCCAAGCAATCAGGAATACAATAAAATAGCGGAAAAACAGTCGCCGCCGTCACCTAAAATAAAGGATTTTGTCTGTGCCTATGTGATAGGCGGGCTTATCTGCGTGATAGGTCAGCTTTTTATGGAGTGGTACAACGCACTCGGACTGCCCGAAAAGGTGATAAAAATGGCGGTGCCGTCAACTCTCGTCTTTATTGCCGCCCTGCTTACAGGCTTAAAGCTTTTCGATAAAATAGCAAAACATGCAGGTGCGGGCACCTTAGTTCCTATAACCGGCTTTGCAAATGCGATTGTATCGCCCGCTATTGAATTCAAAAGCGAGGGTCAGGTGCTGGGTCTCGGTGCAAAAATGTTCACAATAGCAGGCCCTGTTTTGGTATTCGGCGTTACCGCTTCGGTTATTTACGGACTGATTATTTATATAGTAGGTTTGTTTTAGGGGGCGTAGATATGAAGAGAATAGGTCAGCGTACGATTGTTTTTGAAAATAAGCCGACAATATTAAGCTATGGCTCGATTGTGGGGAAAAAGGAGCACGAGGGACCGCTTTCAAACGAGTTTGATGCCTATACAACCGATAGCTTTTTTGGTGAAAAGACCTTTGAAAAGGCAGAAAGCAAGCTCCAAAAGACCGCCGTGCAGACCGCACTTGACAAGGGCGGCTTTAAGGAGAGCGAAATTGACAATATTTTCGCAGGAGACCTTTTAAACCAGTGCATCGGAAGCTCGTTTGGACTCCGTGAGTTTGGAATACCCTTTATCGGTCTCTACGGTGCTTGCTCTACAATGGCGTTGTCGACAGGGCTCGCCTCTATTTTCGTGGACAGCGGGGCGGCAAAAAAGGCGGTAGCCGTCACCTCTTCGCATTTCTGCTCGGCAGAGCGGCAGTACCGCTTTCCCCTTAACTACGGCTCACAGCGCACGCCTACCGCTCAATGGACGGTCACAGGCTCGGGTGCACTTGTTTTGGGGCAGGGTGAGGGTAAGCCCTATATCAATTCGGTAACCTTCGGCGAAATCGAGGATTACGGAATTAAGGATATAAACAATATGGGTGCGGCAATGGCACCTGATGATGTTAAAATAAGACCATACC
>CAJGCQ010000047.1 GCA_904501875.1 Clostridiaceae bacterium
GCATTAGTAGAGTCCGACATTAGTGCTAAAACGCCCTTTTTGCCAAGCTCAGCAAAACGGCCTATATCGATAACATAATCATCAATAGGGGTTGTATCAATCTTAAAGTCACCTGTTTGAACTACCGTTCCCGCAGGACAGGTTATAGCAAAGCCCACAGCGTCTGGTATAGAGTGGTTTACATGGATAAACTCAATTTGAAATTTCCCAAGCTTAATTACATCACCCGGTTTTGCAACATTAAGCTTTGCGTCCGAAAGAAGCTTATGCTCCTTAAGCTTGCCCTGAATAAGCCCGAGGGTTAAATTTGTTGCGTAAATCGGAACATTGAAATTTCTTAAAAGGTACGGAATCGCACCGATATGGTCCTCGTGACCGTGTGTAACAACAAGGCCCTTAATTTTATCCTTGTTTTCAAGCACATATGTGAAATCGGGAATTACAATATCAATTCCAGGGGTTTCCTCATCGGGAAAGGACATACCGCAATCCACAAGAAACATATCGCCGTCATATTCATATAGGGTGATATTCTTGCCTATTTCGCCGAGTCCCCCCAAGGGTATGATTCTAAGGGGTTTAGTGCTCTGCTTACTGCTATATCTGCGGGTACTGCCCGAGTCCTTCTGCTTTCTGCCTGCGGTCGTTTTTTTAGCCGCAGTATTACCCTTTGCGGGAGCAGTTCTCTGGGATACGGGCTTTCCCGTCGCCTTTGACGATGCTGTTTTCTGAGTGGGTTTTCTATACCTGTTTTGTGTTTGTCTGCGAGGGGGTGCTGTACCTTCTTTCTTCTTATTATCTTTTTCGTTTGTTTCTGCCATTAAAAAAATTTCCTCCAAAGTTATTTTTATTTATGTATGGGTATATATCGGTCAGCACAGCCGATATTAATACAATACTAATTTTGCACATAAAAATACATAATATATTTTACATTCAAATGAGTATAATTGTCAAGAGATATTATTGACAATGCCTAAATTTTATATTCAACAAAAAGCTCCCTGTTACATTCGGTCAAAGCCTTAGTATATGGGAGCGAACGCTATTTATATGTATTTATGACTTTTTCCTTTATTAACCCCTATAATTCCTCCTATAAGTGAGGAAAGCATTATAATTATAAAATGAAAAAGGGTATTAAGGGTTATTCCGCCGCTGTTGACTAAAAGAGATACGAGGGTAATGAGTATAAATGCTATCCCACCTATAACCGCCCCTACAAGTAAGCCTTTGCTTCCCTGACTTTTCGCCGTAAAAAATGCGGCAACAAAACAACCTATTGCTACCGAAAGTGTTGCAAAAACAGGGGCGTATTTAAAAGCCGCACCCGAAAGATACATTAGAAGCGCAAAAAAAACAATAAAGACAGAGGTTACAATCGCTCCTATAAGAAAGCCGAAAATATAGCTTAAATAACCCTTTTTATCCTTGTTGTAAAGTGCGTCTTTGCCCATAAAAAATCCCTCCTGAATAGTAAAGTATATTCAGGAGGGACAAAACATATTACGAATAGTTTTACTTTGAAGCAGTATCGTCGTGAACGGTCAGATTCGACTGAAGAGCCCAGCGTGCGACAGTAAGCTTACTGTGGTCACTGCTGGATTCGATAACGATAGTGTCCTCCTTAAGGGAAATGACTCGGCCGTAGATACCGCCGATGGTAACTACTTCATCGCCTACCATCAGGTTTTCACGCATCTTCTTTTCTTCCTTTTGCTTTTTGCGCTGGGGGCGTATAAGCAAAAGATACATAGCACCGAAAATCAAGGCATAAATTAAAATCATAACGATCAAACTGCCCTTTGATGAGCCTGAATTGGCTGCCGTAGTCTCCAAGGTGTAAAAATTAAAATTCATTTATATTGCCCTCCAAATAGCTATTATGGCTATTATATCCTATTATTCACTAATTTGCAAGAAAATTATATCCTTGTAGATAAAATTATTTCTTTTTCAGCCTTAAAGCGGGCGAATTCACCCCTATCGAGCGCGAGTCTTATATCCTCCATAAGATGATTGTAAAACCACAGATTGTGCATTACCGTAAGCCTTTGAGAAAGCATTTCCTGACTTTTCAGAAGATGCCTTACATATGCTTTGCTGTAATTTCTACAAACAGGACAGCTGCATTCTTCGTCAATCGGCGACATATCGGTTTCATACTTCTTATTATTAAGGTTTATGATTCCCTTTGAGGTAAAAAGGTGCCCGTGCCTAGCGTTGCGGCTTGGCATCACACAGTCAAAAAGGTCAACACCCCGTTCAACGGCGTTTAAGATATTTGCAGGGGTTCCAACACCCATCAAATAGCGTATCTTGTTTTGCGGCATATGTGGGGTTACGCACTCAATAATATCATACATAACCTCAGAAGGTTCGCCCACCGCCAGACCGCCAATAGCGTAACCATCAAGGTCTAAATCGGCAATTCGCTTCATATGCTCAACCCTAAGGTCTTTATAGGTACAGCCCTGATTAATACCGAAAAGCATCTGTTCGGGGTTAATCGTATCTTCCCTGCTGTTAAGTTCCGCCATTTTTTCCTTACAGCGAATAAGCCAGCGGGTAGTCCTTTCGCAGGACTCCTTTGCGTAGGAGTGCTCAGCGGGGTTTTCTACACACTCGTCAAACGCCATAGCAATAGTCGAGCCTAAGTTCGACTGTATCGTCATACTTTCCTCGGGGCCCATAAAAATGCGTCTACCGTCAACATGGGAGGCAAATGTTACCCCCTCCTCGGCAATATTGCGAAGACTTGCCAGAGAAAACACCTGAAAACCGCCGCTGTCGGTTAAAATGGGACCGTCCCAGGTTGTGAATTTGTGCAGTCCCCCGCACTCTTTTATAATCTCGTCACCCGGGCGGATATGCAGGTGATATGTGTTTGAAAGCATTACCTGACAGCCGAGCGTTTTCAAATCCTCTGCCGAGACAGCACCCTTAATAGCTGCCGCAGTCGCCACATTCATAAATGCAGGGGTCTGCACCGTGCCTCTGTTCGTGATAAACTCGCCTCGGCGGGCACTTCCTTCTTGTTTCAAGAGTTTATACATTTATTACCGATATATCTCCTTATTAAAATATTGATTTTTAATTAAATGCTTTGATATAACGCCCTGCTTATATAATCGTAGTTATTGTAGTCCTCTTTTGAAATCTTCCGTGCGTAATGCTGTGTAAAGGGCATTTTCCTTAAAAAACAGCGGTATTCTATTTTTGAATACCGCTATTATATTTAATCATTTATTAACTTAACTTCGTCAAATACTTCGATGGCCTCATTATCGGGAGCCTTGGTTATCAGGCTTACAACTACGATTGCTATGCAAGCGAATATGAATGCGGGCAAGAGTTCATAAATATTAAGTATTGTATCTGCAAAAATCCTTGCAACAACATACTTCCAAACAAATACCATAACTCCGCCTGTTATCATACCTGCAAGTGCACCCCATTTGTTCATTCGTCTCCAGAAGAGGGCGAAAAGCACCACGGGACCGAAAGCCGCACCAAAGCCTGCCCAAGCAAAGGAAACCACCTTGAAAACAGAGCTTTTCTCGTTAAGGGACATAAAGACTGCAATTGCGGAAATTACGATTACAGAAATTCTTGCAACTATCATAGCCTTTTTTTCGGAAAGCTTTATTCCGAAGAAATCGTGCATAATATTCTGCGATACACTTGAGGACGCCGCCAAAAGCTGTGAATCGGCTGTAGACATTGTAGCCGCCAAAATACCCGCCAATATAAAACCTGCAATAATTGCGGGCAAAATGCCGTGGGTGCTTATAAGCTTTGCAATGGCTACAATAATGCGCTCTGTATCGGAAAGCTCGGCTATAGCGCCGCTCTTTACAACGCCGAAGCCAACAATACCGATAAGGATGGCCGCCGCCATTGAAATCACAACCCAAATTACAGCGATTCTGCGAGAGGCCTTAAGCTTTTTCGGATCCTCAATCGCCATAAATCGGAGGAGTATATGGGGCATACCGAAATATCCGAGTCCCCACGCAAGGGTTGAGGCAATAGTCAGCCCATTGTAGGGCGCAACCCCCTCGGCACCTTGATAAGTTTTCGTAAGGCTAACAAAGCCATCGAGTGAGCTTACATTTGCTACAACCTGATCCCAACCGCCTGCAGAATTTATGCCGAAAATCAGAACTATAACAAGGGCAACAGTCATAATAATACTCTGAATAAGGTCGGTTACAGACGCCGCAAGGAAGCCGCCTAAGGTGGTGTAAAGCACGATGACTACAGCACTTATAAGCATTGCGGTGACATAGTTCATTCCGAAAAGGGTGTTAAAAAGCTTGCCGCAAGCGGAAAATCCCGAAGCAGTGTACGGAACAAAGAAAACTATGATAATAAGCGCAGAAATCAGGCTTAAGATGCTCTTATTATCGCCGAAACGCTTTGAAAAGAAATCAGGAACGGTAATGGCATCAATACGGCTTGAATACCTTCTTAAACGCTTTGCAACGATAAGAAAGTTAAGATATGTACCGATTGCAAGACCTATAGCTGTCCAAGAAGCCTCAGCAAAGCTACCCGCCATTGCGAGGCCGGGAAGCCCCATTAAAAGCCATGAGCTCATATCCGATGCCTCGGCGCTCATAGCGGTCACAACAGGACCTAATTTTCTTCCGCCCAGATAAAAATCGTCCGAGCTTTTGTTCTTTTTAGAGTATATAACTCCGATTACAATCATTGCGGCAAGATACGCAAAAATCGCAATCAGGATACATATATCCGCAGAATTCAACTTAATTCCCCCAAAATAAAAAATATAAATTATTTTAACACATTAATTTTCCTTATGCAACAAAAAGTTTTAGAGCATAATAGTAAAAAATTAAAATATAATAATTTTAAAGGAGTGATGATATGAAAAAAACCAACAGTATTTTAGCTTTTATTATAATAGGTATAGTAGGCACTCTGTGGCATTTCGTATATGAATGGACAGGCGATAACCCGATTGTGGGTGCTATTGCTCCCGTTAACGAGAGCGTTTGGGAACACCTGAAGCTGCTCTTTTTCCCCGCTCTTTTTTACTTTATAATCGAGTATTTTTTAAGTAAAGAGCCGTATGAAAATCTTATTTCTGCAGATGCAATCGGTATTTTCGCAGGTATGCTAACCATTATAGCGTTCTTTTACACATATAAGGGTGTTTTAGGCTTCGATGTTGCTGCGCTTAATGTTTTAAGCTACTTTGTCGGACTTATCGTTATGCTCTTTGTAAAATCGCTAATATTGAGAAAAAAGTCCTTTACCTCTAAAACCGCAAAATGCCTTTCTCTTATACTAACGGCTGTCACGGCGGTTTTATTTATGATTTGGAGTTTTTACCCTCCAACGCTCGGAATATTCATTCCGCCCGCAGTTTAGAATGAAAGCAGGGTTATTCCCTTGGCTTTGCATTTATCTATTTCCTTTTCAGGCCATACAGAAACCTGTACCTCACCGATATGCGCCTTTTGAAGCAGAAGCATACACAGTCTTGACTGACCGATTCCTCCGCCTATTGTAAGCGGGAGAGCACCCGAAACCAGCAGCTTATGAAATTCAAAATTAAGCCTATCCTCGGCATTTTCAGCCTTAAGCTGTGAAATCAGGCTTTCCCTGTCAACTCGTATTCCCATAGAGGAAATCTCAAAGGCGCTTTGGAGCAGACGGTTGTAAACAATAATGTCTCCGTTTAATGACCAATCGTCATAATCGGGGGCTCTGCCGTCGTGCTTTTCGCCGTTTTTAAGCCTTCCGCCTATCTTCATAACAAATACTGCGCCCAATTCCTTAGCCGCCGCATTTTCACGCTCCTTAGGCGTAAGGGCTGGGTATTTTTCCTCCAGTTCATAGGTGGAAACAAAGGATATTTTATCGGGCAGATAACTTTGAAGCGTAGGATATTTTTTCTCCACTTCCCTTGCGGTGCGTAGAACCGCACCGTAGATACTCCTTACTGCCGCCTTTAAATATTCCTCATTTCTGTCCTCGGCAGTAATCACCTTTTCCCAATCCCACTGGTCAACATATATAGAGTGGATACTGTCACAGACCTCGTCACGGCGAATGGCGTTCATATCGGTATAAAGTCCTGTATGAATCGGGAATCCGTAGCGCATAAGGGCCATTCTTTTCCATTTAGCGAGGCTGTGGACAACCTCGGCAACCTCACCGGTTTCCTTAATATCAAAACTGACGGGGCGCTCAACGCCGTTTAAATCATCGTTAATTCCGCTGCCTTTTTTTACAAAAAGCGGAGCGGAAACCCGCGATAGGTCAAGAGCGTCGCAAAGCTCTGAAACAAATTTATCCTTTACAAGGGAAATTGCACTCTGAGTATCAAATTCGTTAAGCTTTGAAGTGTATTTTTCCATAAAAATCTCCATTCTGCCGCTAAAGCGTCAGCATAAATAGGTTATGAAATCTCCATTAGCGGCGAATGGAGATTTTAACCGGCATGTTTTGCGGTTGCCCGTTATTCAATAAAAGGGAGCGGAACGCCATCCCTATATTGTGTATAGCGTGATTTTTCACGCTACTTCCCCTTTATTGAATGTTTCCGACTGTGCGAGGATAAAGAATTACATCGCGGATGTTTGAAACTCCCGTAACATACATAATTATACGCTCAAGTCCCAGACCAAAGCCGCTGTGGGGAACAGAGCCGAAACGGCGAAGTGCGATATAATGCTCGTATTCATCCAGCGACATTCCTCTAACCTTCATAGCCTCTAAGAGCTTATTAAGGTCTGCTTCCCTTTCGCTGCAACCGATAATCTCGCCAACACCCGGCACTAAAAGGTCGGTTGCGGCAACGGTTTTACCGTCGGGATTCTGTTTCATATAGAAGGATTTAATCTCCTTTGGATAATCGGTAAGGAAAACAGGTTTCTTGCAAATTTCCTCAGAAATATAGCGTTCGTGCTCGGTCATAAGGTCGCACCCCCACTCAACAGGGTACTGGAACTGAACACCCGAATTTTTAAGCTTTTCGACAGCCTCGGTATAGGTCATAACCGCAAAATCGTGACCCGCTACATTTTTTAGCTTTTCTATAAGTCCGTTTTCAAAGTGCTTGTCAAAGAATTTAAGCTCCTCGGGGCATTTTTCAAGAACGGTGTTGATAATGTGCTTTATAAGAGCCTCAGCAATTTCTATGATGTCGGGAAGTTCGGCAAAAGCAACCTCGGGCTCCACATGCCAAAATTCGGCAACATGGCGGGGAGTATTGCTCTTCTCCGCACGGAATGAGGGACCAAAGGTGTAAATCTTGCCCATAGCCATAGCAGCGACCTCACCCTCAAGCTGACCTGAAACACTAAGCGCCGCCTTTTTACCGAAAAAGTCATCGACATAATATTCTTCTTCATTTTTGTATTGGTCGCTGTAGCCTATTGTAGTTACCTTAAACATCTCGCCTGCGCCCTCACAGTCACTGGCGGTGATAAGGGGGGTATGAATATAAACAAAATGTCTTGACTGGAAAAATTCGTGAATTGAGGCAGAAACCACCGAACGGACCCTAAAAACTGCGTTAAATGTGTTAGTTCTTACCCGCAAGTGCGGAATTGTGCGCAGATATTCGAGTGTATGGCGCTTTTTCTGCAAAGGATATTCAGGAGGGCACTCACCCAAAACCGAGATGTCCTCCGCATTAATTTCAACAGAATCGGCAGCAACAGCGGAATTTACAACCGTACCCACAACCTTTAGCGAGGTGCCCAGCTTCATAAAGTCGGTAATATCCGAAAAATCGGCTTTATTTATAACAATCTGTAAATGCTTTAGACTTGTACCGTCATTAAGCTCGATAAATGCCATATTTTTAGAATCTCTTGAGGTTCTAACCCAGCCGCAGACCGTGGATTTAGTGCCGATAAAGTCCTTATTCTCAAAAATTTCAATAATGTCTGTATGCTTCATTGTACACACTCCTAAAAAATACTAAAAGCGTCTATTCATCCTAAAACATTAGGACGAATAGACGCATATCCGCGGTGCCACCTAATTTACCAATAAAGGTCAGCTTTACCTTAAAAAGGCTTCGATTTAACGCATCGTTACGGCGCACCTACTAACCCAAAATCGGCGTTCAGCTTGCGGCTACCGAGTGTTATTCATATTACCGGACAACCGACTTACACCAACCGTCAGCTCTCTAAATATCCTAAATAATACTACTTCTCTCGGTCATAGCCTTTATACTTTTAATTGTTATTATTATACCACCAAAACCTTAAATTGTCAACAGTTCGCATATAGGCAAGGTGCTTATTTCAAAGCAATGGCTTTTTTAGCTTTCTCTGCAATATTTACAGCACGTAGACCGAACTCGTCAAGCAGCTCCGTAGCAGGTCCCGAATGGCCGAAGGTATCGTAAACCCCTAACTTTAAAACGGGCACGGGATATTCTTCGCTTAGAAGCTCGCTTACAGCGCCGCCTAAACCGCCTATAACAGAATGCTCCTCGGCAGTAACAATAGCGCCGGTTTCCTTTGCGGCTTTGATAACCGCCTCATTATCAAGGGGCTTTATGGTGTGCATATTAATAACCCTCGCATTTATGCCTTCCTTTTTAAGAAGCTCATATGCCTCAAGCGCCTCGGCAACC
>CAJGCQ010000048.1 GCA_904501875.1 Clostridiaceae bacterium
ATATAGATGCGCGGAAGAAAAACAAGATTTGAAAGGAAGAAAAAACATATGGCTACTCAAATAGCTCCTACGCCTATTTTAACGGGTAAGTCTGCAAAAAAAGTCCTTAATCAAATTAAAATTAAACCGTCGAAAGAAACCGAAAAAGGTATGGAAATTCTTTTTAAAATGTTTAAGGACAAGGAAAAATAATTCGCATGGAAACTCATTATGAAAAACTATCTAATGATAACAAGCATTTGATTTCAGGGTTTTCTTGCGAGTCAAATACAGATAGTTTACCTGCTAATGCAAGAAGAAAAGTCAAAAAGCATGACAAGGAAATAGAAAATTTTCTAAAACGAGAAGCACTAAACGAGCAAAATCTTTTCTTAAATACAACCCACTTACTTATTAACGACAAGAATGAGTTGGTGGGTTTTGTTTCGTTATGTAATGATAGTTTATATTTAGCCGAAGATAGCAGGAACAAGTTTAAAACAATATATGCTTCTGTACCTGCTGTAAAAATAGCACGGTTAGGTATAAACAGTAAATATCACGGTCAAGGATATGGTGAACAATTATTAAAGTATTCACTTTTTAAATCAATACAAATGTGTGATATTAGCGGTGTGTCTTTTATTACATTAGATTGTTACAAACACAGAGAATCCTATTATGAAAAATTTGGATTTTCTAAAACAGATGTGCAGCCTAAAGCAAGACCTTATGATACGCCTATAAGCATGTGTAAACATGTTTTTACTTGGTTAAAAGAATTAAGTCAAATCGATTCAGTATAAGATAGTAATATAATGTCTGTTATTTTGTAGCTATTCTTGGTGCAAATTCGTTGCAAAACTTTATGAAACAACATAAACTTTTTGCAACGATATTCAATTTTGGCGAAACAAAACCACACAATATAAACGATTTAGGGCGATATTACACGATATAAACGGTACACCGAAAACTCAAAGAGATAATCACTTATCTTACCGAGTATTCAAAACCCCGAAACCATCACGGTTTTCGGGGTTTTACTTTTTACCTTAAAATATGATAAAAGAAATAACGCTTAGTTTGCAGACCGGGCGGGTATTTCTTTTTTGTCACCGTTATTACAATTGTTATAACTGAAATTATAAAAATCATCTTTTTTTAATTTTGAGTTAAAAACACTTGATTTTTTATACGGAGTGTGTTATAATGCTTACATCTTTAAGCAGAAAGGTGAGTGGGGCGACCCGCTCACTTTTGTTTTGCGAATCGTACGGAGGAATGATAAATGGCAAATGTCGCCGAAAAGGTGTACGGTCTTATCAGGGAAACGGTTGAGGCGCAGGGGGTAAGCTTATGGGATGTTCGCTTTCTTAAAGAGGGCGCATCTTGGTATCTTCGGGTATTCGTCGACAAGCCCGAGGGGATAAGCATTGACGACTGCACAAATGTCTCCCGCGCAATCGACCCGATTATTGACGAGGCCGACCCGATTGATGTCTCTTACTATTTGGAGGTCTGCTCTGCAGGTACAGAGCGGGAGCTTACAAGGCAAAGCCACTTTGAGGCCAGTATCGGTAAAACCGTGAAAATTAAGCTTTATAAGGCCTTGGACGGCGTTAAGGAGCTTACGGGAACTCTTAAAGCTGCGGCAGATACGGTTACAATAGAAACCGACGGCGGAGAATATGAGTTTTCCTATAAGGACATTTCCAAAGCCCGTCTATGCGATTTTGAATAAAATAATAAATAATACCTTTGTTTGGAGGAATTGAGAAAAATGGCAGGTACAAGAAGAAAAGCGTCAAAGCCCAAGAACGATAATAAAGAGTTCTTTGAAGCGCTGAAGCTTATGGAAGAGGAAAGAGGAATACCTAAGGAGTTTATAGCCGAAAAAATTGCGGATGCCATAGTTGTTGCGGCCCGTAAGGATTACGGCGGAAACGATATCGTCTCTTGCGTTATTGATACCGAGAACGAGGTCTTTACCGTTACTGCACGCAAAACCGTGGTTGACGAGGTTTTAGACCCCTATTCCGAAATTTCCAAGGAGGATGCGGCGGCGATTGACCCGAACTCTGTGGAAAACGGCTTTGTGGACATAAGGCTTGACCCCAAGAAGTTCGGCAGAGTTGTGGCGCAGAACTCCAAAAACAACTTCCGTCAGGGAGTAAAAGAGGCAGAGCGAGGACAGACCTTGGCCGAGTTCCAGAGCCACAACCGTGAGCTCATGACTGCGGTGGTAGAGCGTATTGACCCCAAAACCGGCAACGCCATACTCACCATCGGCCATAACGAGGCTACCCTTCCGAAATTAGAGCAGGTGCCCGATGAGGAGCTTCGTGAGGGCGACCATATTAAGGTATATGTGGTTGATGTTAAGGAGACCGAGAGGGGAGCTAAGATTATGCTTTCCCGTACACATCCGGGTCTTGTAAAGCGGCTGTTTGAGACCGAAGTGCCCGAGATTTTTGACGGTACTATCGAAATTAAGTCGGTTTCCCGTCAGGCGGGCTCAAGAACTAAGATTGCCGTATGGTCCGAAAATAAGGAAATTGACGCTATCGGAGCCTGCATAGGCCCGAGGGGAGCCAGAGTCAACAAGATTGTTGAAGAATTAGCGGGCGAGAAGATTGATATTGTAAGATACAGCGACGACCCCAAGGAATTTGTTGCCGAGGCACTTTCTCCCGCAAAGGTTGTATCGGTTGAGATTGAGAGCGAGGAGCCTAAGGTTTGTAAGGCAAGCGTGCCCGAGGCACAGCTTTCCTTGGCGATAGGCAACAAAGGTCAAAATGTAAGGCTTGCTGCAAAGCTTACGGGCTGGAAGATAGACATTCACCCCGAAAGCGGATTTTACGGCGAGTAGACTGACGAGTAGCCTAACTGAGAGGAGCTTTTTAATGGGAGCTAAAAAGATGCCTGCACGCATGTGCACTGCCTGCCGTGAAATGAAGCCGAAAAATGAGCTTGTACGAATAGTAAAGACCCCAGAGGGAGATATAAAGTTAGACCCTACGGGAAAGCTTAACGGCAGAGGGGCGTACATCTGCAAATCCGACGAATGCTTAAAAAAGGCGCAAAAAATAGGTGCGCTGTCAAGAGCCTTCGGAACGGAAATACCTGCAGAGGTTTTTACAGAGCTTGAAAGGATGCTTTTTGATGCAGAATAGTAAGGCGCTTGCGCTTTTAGGTATGGCTTCAAAGGCAGGCAAACTGTCTTACGGTATGGATGCCGCCTTAAAAGCTTTAAAAGGCGGGAAAGCAAGGCTTGTGACGGCGGCGTGCGATGTGTCGCCAAAAAGCAGGAAGGAAGCCGCATTTTTTGCAAATAAAGGTTCTGTGGAATTTTTAACCCTTGAAGGGCTTGACATAAAGACCCTGTCGGCTGCTGTCGGTCGCAGGTGCGGAATACTCACGATTAACGACAGCGGTTTTGCCGACGCTTTTGTAAAGGCGTACACCAGAGGAGGAAATGCTAATGACGAATAAATACAAGGTAAGCGATCTTGCAAAGGATTTTAATCTTAGCTCTAAGGATATTATAGGTATTGTCGCCGAAAAGACGGGAGCGGCAAAGAAGAGCGGTGCTGCACTTGATGAAACCGAAACAAGCATAGTTTTTTATGAGCTTTTAAACCGCAACGAGGTTAAGAGCTTTAAGGCTTATTTTGCTACGGGAGCGGAGTCAAGAGAAGCTGCAAAAAAGGCAAGAGAGGAAGAAAAGAATAAAAAGCTTGCCGAGCAGTTGGCTATTTTAGAGCAGCTTAAGGCAGCGGCTATGGGCGAGGCCAAACCCGAAAAAACCTCAACAAACGAAGCCGGGCCTAAGGCGGAAAAGAAAGAGACCGCCGAAAAGAAGGAAGAAAAGCCGGTTAAAGAGGTTAAGAAGCCTGAGAAAAAGGAAGAAAAAGATACACAAAAGCCTGCGGCCAAAAAGAAAGAGGAGCCTAAAAAGGAGGAAAAGCCGGCTGAGAAAAAGCAGGGCGTTTCCGACCCACAGCCCTTTGTTTCCCGCAAGGGCGAGAAAAAGCCGGGAGAGGCGCCGAAGCGGGGCCCTGCCGAAATTCGCCATATAGACACAAGAACCTCCAATGTGAATATTGATAAATACAACGAGAAGTATGAAATAATTGCTCCTGCAAATACTATGAGGGACAATTTTTCAAAAAAGCAGAAAATCAAGCAGAAATCTCAGGACTACCGCCGTCCTCAGGGCGCAAAGCGGGAGACCGAGGCGGACAAAATGCGCCGTTTACAGCTTGAGCGCATAAAGAAAACCCCCATAACCGTTACGGTAGGCGAGGAGATTACGGTAGGCGAATTGGCCGCCGCCCTTAAAAAGACTGCCGCCGAGGTTATTAAGGTGCTCTTAAAACTTGGTATGATGGCGACTGTAAATCAGGTTATCGATTACGATACTGCCGAAATCGTTGTCACCGAAATGGGCGCTAAGATTGAAAAGCAGGTTGTTGTAACAATAGAAGAGCAGATTATGGACGATACCGAGGACAACGCCGAGAACCTGAAGCCCAGAAGTCCCGTTGTGGTTGTTATGGGCCATGTTGACCACGGTAAGACCTCACTTCTTGACGCTATCCGTAACACCGCTGTAACCAATACCGAGGCGGGCGGAATCACCCAGCACATTGGTGCTTACAGGGTCAACTGCAAGGGTCAGGATATCACATTCCTTGACACGCCGGGTCACGCAGCCTTCACCTCAATGCGTAAGCGAGGTGCTATGGCTACTGACATTGCGGTGCTGGTTGTAGCGGCGGACGACGGCATTATGCCCCAAACCATTGAGGCTATTAACCACGCAAAGGCGGCGGGCGTTCAGATTATTGTTGCAATAAATAAAATGGATAAGCCCGAGGCTAACCCCGACAGGGTGCTCGAACAGCTTACCGAGCATGAGCTGGTTCCCGAAAAGTGGGGCGGCGATATTATCTGTGTCCCCGTTTCGGCTAAGACCCATGATGGCATCGACAATCTGCTTGAAAGCATACTGCTTGTTGCCGAAATGATGGAGCTTAAGGCCAACCCCGACAGACGGGCTAAGGGTATCGTTATTGAGGCGAGACTTGATAAGGGCAGAGGCCCCGTAGCTTCCCTGCTTGTTCAGAACGGAACGCTTCATACGGGGGATATTATCGTTGCGGGAACTGCGGTAGGCAGAGTTCGTGTTATGGCTAACGAAAACGGTAAGGAGCTTAAAACAGCGGGTCCGTCTGTACCGGTTGAGATTACGGGACTTGCGGAGACACCTAATGCGGGCGATGTTTTTGATGCGGTTTCAGACGAGCGTCTGGCTCGTGAGCTTGTTGAGCAGAGAAAGCAAAAGGCTAAGGAAGAGCTCTTTAACGCTAAGCAGAAGGTTACGCTCGATAACCTGTTTGACCAATTAAGCGAGGGCGACCTCAAAGAGCTTAATGTAATTGTCAAGGCTGATGTTCAGGGCAGTGTTGAGGCCGTCCGTGAGAGCCTTGTTAAGCTTTCAAATGACGAGGTTAAGGTAAGCGTTATCCACGGCGGCGTCGGCGCTATCAATGAGTCGGATGTAATGCTGGCGCAAACCTCGGGAGCAATTATTGTAGGCTTCAATGTCCGCCCTGACGGCGTTGCTAAGACTGCCGCCGAGCGTGACGGTGTGGATATGCGTATGTACCGTATAATCTACGACTGCATTGAGGAGATTAAGGCGGCTATGAAGGGAATGCTTGCTCCAAAGTATCGTGAAAATCAGCTGGGTACTGCCGAGGTACGCACCGTTTACAAGATTTCCAATGTCGGTACGGTTGGCGGCTGTTATATCACAAACGGCAAGGTGTCCCGTGCATGTCAGATTCGCGTTGTAAGAGACGGCATAGTTATCTGCGAGGATAAGATTGGTTCTCTGCGCCGCTTCAAGGACGATGTTAAGGAAGTAGCGCAGGGCTATGAGTGTGGTATCGGTCTTGAAAAGTTTGCCGATATCAAGGAAGGCGACATTTTTGAAGCCTTTATTATGGAGGAGTACAGAGATTAATGGCGGGATACAGAATTAACCGTATTACATCTGATATAAAGCTCTGCTTGTCTGAGCTTATGCGAGGGGTAAAGGACCCGAGGGTGAGTAAGCTTTTAAGCATTGTCAAGGTTGATGTATCGGGCGACCTTTCCTATGCCACAGTTTATGTAAGCGCTATCGAGGGCTACGAGCAAACCGTAGCCTCGGTAAAGGCGCTTAAAGGTGCGGCGGGCTATTTGCGCCGTGAATTGGGCGTCAGGTTATCCCTTAGAAAGGTGCCGGAGCTACGCTTTGTTGCCGACGATTCCATAGAGCAGAGTGCAAATATCTCAAGAATTTTAGAATCCTTAGAGGAAAATAAAAATGAAGAAGATTAATGACGGGTGCCGTCTTTTGAACCTAAAACAGACTGCAAGATTTTTAAAAAAGCACGACAACTACATTATTTTAACCCACGCTTCCCCAGATGGAGATACTCTGGGCTCTGCCTATGCGCTTTATTACGGGCTTAACGAAACAGGTAAGTCTGCCTGCGTGCTTTGTCCTGATGTTATCCCTCAAAAATACGGGTATTTTGCCACTAAAACCGACCATGTATCTCGTGAAAATGCTACGGTTATTGCGGTTGATGTGGCGGATAAACGGCTTTTGGGAAGCCTTGGTGATGAGTTCGGGGATGTTGTGGACCTTAATATCGACCATCACATTTCCAATGTAAGGTACGCTAAGAATTTATATCTGGATTCCGACGCTTCGTCTACTGCGGAGTGTATTTTCGAGCTTTTAACCGTTATGGGGGTAAATATTAACGATATTACCGCAAAGGCGCTCTTTACGGGAATTGTTACCGATACGGGCTGCTTTAAGTATTCAAATGTTACGGCGAAAACCCATATTATAGCGGCACAGCTTTATGAATACAATATCGATGCGCCGGAGATTAACCGAGTTATGTTTGATACTAAATCGAGAGAGCTTTTGGAGCTTGAGCGAATGGTGCTTGATGCCTCGGAATTTCATTTTGATAATAGGTGCATAATTTTACCCGTTACTGCCGAAATGCAGGAAAAAACGGGATGCAGCGGCACCGAGCTTGAGGGCATAGCGGTTATCTCCCGCAGTGTCGAAGGGGTTGTGGCAGGTGTCACCCTTAAACAGGTGGGGGAAAGGGAGTTCAAGCTCTCCCTGCGTACATACCCGCCTCTTGATGCTTCGGAAATTTGCAAAAAGCTTGGCGGCGGCGGTCATAAGGCGGCGGCAGGCGCCTCTGTTACGGGTACTCTCGAAGAGGCCAAGCAAAAGGTGCTCAGTGCTGTCGGCGAGTATATGGAGTAGTCTATGCAGGGTTTGATACTTATTGATAAGCCCGAAAATATAACCTCCTTCGGAGCGGTCGCACGGATAAAGCGGATAGCGCTTGAGAAAAGAGTTGGACATACAGGCACGCTTGACCCTATGGCGACAGGCGTGCTTCCTGTACTTTTAGGCAGGGCTACGGCGCTGTCGGGGCTCCTGCTTGAGGCGGATAAGCGCTATACCGCTAAGGTTAAATTAGGGGTTGCCACCGATACCGAGGATATTACGGGGAATATTATTTCTGAAACCAAGGTAAGCGTGACAAACGAACAGCTCGAGTGTGCGCTAAAGCATTTTACGGGCAAAATAATGCAAAAACCCCCTATGTACAGCGCTATAAAAAAGGACGGAGTGCGGCTTTATAAGCTTGCCCGTGAGGGTAAAAATGTGGAGGTTAAAGCAAGGGAAATTGAAATTTTTTCGGTGGGCCTTATTTCACCCCTTGACGACCAAAATGTTTTTGAAATTGATGTTCATGCCTCAAAGGGAACATATATAAGGTCGCTGGCCCGTGATATAGGGGAGTATCTCGGCTGCGGGGCTTGCCTTACCGAGCTTAGGCGCACCTATACCGGCGGGTTTTCGATTGAAGACTGTGTTCGGCTTGATGTCCTCAATGAGGAAAATATAACCGAGCATATAATAAGTGAGGAAACGGCGGTGGCCTATCTTCGTGGGGTTTTCGTTACCGAAAAGCAGGCCGTTAGGTTTTGTAACGGCGGTCAGCTGGACCTTGATAGACTGAAAATTAAGGCTTTAACCGAGGGCGAGCTTGTAAGGGTAAAACTG
>CAJGCQ010000049.1 GCA_904501875.1 Clostridiaceae bacterium
CCCGTGGCGGAAATTGAATCGAAGTAATAATTATTCACATTGTTGTTTCTGGCAGGTTTTGCAGTAACTTCAGACGGCATATTCTTATACACAGGAATAACAAAGTTAAGCGCAGCGCTTTTTAAATCCGCGTATGTTGACGAGACTAATTTCCCCGAGGAAGCCGCATTATGCACCGCCTGTGCATACTGTGAGCCGACCTTTCCGTTTACAATGTAATAATTCATATAGTAATAAGTATTCTGACCTCTGTCAAAATAATTTTTCAAGGTGCTTGACGCACCTCCGATAATTGAAGCGGAACGCGTTGTCCAAACCTGTGTTTTTGCATAATTAAGTCCGTTCTGTATAACAGCCGCTTCGTTAGCGCCCGAAGCCTTAATATTAAAGAAATTATAATATCCTGAAGCTCCTGAAATGAGCTCCGAAGTGCCTTGACTGCCCTGCTCCTGGATGATAGTTGCCGCTAAAACATAGGGGCTTACTCCCGACCTTCTTGCCGCCTCCATTATCACCTTTATATATGAACCGCCGTAGGCGGTATCGTTCGGGTCGCTGTAACCTTTTTCTAAAAAAGTTCCCTTTACAACTAATGAAAGCCCCGCCTCATCTTGGGTTGTAGGGTCATATGACTGCTGTAAAAATGTATAAATATAACTTGCATCTAAGAAATTACGCGGATCCATATAATACTTTATGACCTCGCGTGATGCGTTATACCAGCCTCCGTTACTTACAGTCCATTGCTCGCTGCCCCAGTCATAACCTCCAAGTCCCATATGCCTCCACGAAAGCTCGCTGTAATTCTCCTGCTTATAGTTCAGTTCCAATTCAGCCGCCTCGTCAAGGGTCATATCAATATTATCGGCATAAAACTTCCAGTTTGGATAAACCATATGAAGCCGCCGCAGATATTCTTTATAGCTCTCGGGGAAAGCTTTAAGCTGTTCTTCAAAGCTTTGATCTGTGACAACGGTGATTTCTTCAATATAATCGCTTCGGATATATCCCGTAATATCACCGTAAGTAATATTAAACCATATCTTGCCGTCCGCACCCTGTTTTTCACCGTTTTTAGTGACATACACATAAGAAAGCTTGCCAAGGCTTTTACTGCTTGTAGCCACATCCGCACGGACATTGACATCGCTTCCCTTAACATAATACACAACATTCGCCGCAGATACACCGAAGGTACTGCAAAGCGCCGCCGAAAACAATATTATTACAGATAAAAAGACGCAAATAGGTCTGCAAACCTTGCTCATTTTTTCTACTCCTTATTTTAAAAGACAAAACACAACATACAATTTAATTATATATTTACACCCCTGTCATGTCAACCTTTTGCGATAAAAAATCGGAATTTGTCGAATGTTAAATTCTGTAAAACTTATTAAAATTAAGTTCTTATTCATATGAAATTGGTGTTGTAGCATCTATTTGGAAGAAGAAAAATATGTTTCAAACAATATTCAAAAGATACTAAAAAAATCCGTTAAACGAAAAGCAGTATTTTTCGGTTTTAGAAGTGCTTAGCCAGATAAATACGGCAAAAGCAAAGCGGAAATCCTTTATAGGATTTCCGCTTTATCTTCTTAGGTCTCAGCTTTGCCGTTTAAATCATCAATAGTGACCTTGCTTTCGTGGGGTATGGGCTTCCAATCAACCTTTTTAAAGAGGGCAATGTACTGTGTATACCTTCCTATAATATCAAAAGTAGGCCAAGTGATTGTATAAAGCGCCTTTTTGTAAAGGGGCATTTTCTTCATTCGCTTATGCTCAATTATAAACAGATAAACCGCCGCCCACATATTTTCAATATACATTCCCAAACGGTACAAAAGCCTTAGCCATATCTGCAAAAGCATACCGATAAATATTACGCCCACGCCCGATTCCGTCGTGATTTTAAAGGGGAAAAGGAAATGCAACAGCTGGCCTAAATATGTGCTTTTTGAAAAAAAGTAGGTTCCGTTAATACCGTGAACGCCGCAGTAAAAGCCGTAAGCCAAAACAGAAACCAAAAGCCAGCGGATTATATTTATAACCGAAAACGGGGTCAACTGCATTAGGGTATCGTAGGAGGCAAAACGGTGGCGTATTGATTCAACCAACGACAGACACAGGTCCTTAAAACTCCTTTTGCCCTTTTTCTTTTCATTGTCTCGCCAACGAGTCTTTAAAAAACGCTTGCCGAAAAATATATTGATAAAAAGATAGGGGCCTGTTTCTGCAAAGGCTAGAAGATGTCCCTTTGACCAACGCAGCCTTTGTCTTAATGCTATTTTTAAGCTTGTGGGCTGTTCGTCATAGAATTCAGCGGCATCATTGTATGTAATTGCATAACCCTGTGCTACAGCATCGGCAGTAAGCGCCCTGTCCTCTGTAAGTGAGGTGTACTTCCAGCCGTCCTTGACAATTTCATTGGCAAAGAGAAATCCCGTGCCCTGAATATTAGTGGCGAGCCTTAAAACAGAACGTGCACGGTGATTAAAACGGATTGACCTAAGCCAATGGAGCGCATAGGTAGAGGCAACCCAAGTCTCATCAAAATTCTTTGTATTCCTGTATGAAGTTATAAGCTTTTCTCCCGCATCAAAGGAATCGTTCATACGGGAAATATAGTCGGATTTTAAAAGATTATCCGCATCAAAAACAAAATAGCCCTCAAAGCTTTGCCTTCCGTAATCCTCTTCTATTCTTTCAAATAGGAACTGAAGCGCAAAGCCCTTTGTCCTATGCTCGTTATCATACCGTTCATAGCATACAGCGCCGTGTTTTCGGGCGACCTCAGCTGTTTTATCGGTACTGTTATCCGCCACAACAAAGGTGGTGATAAGCTCTTTAGGATAATCCTGCTTTGCAATACTGTCAAGCAGGTTGCCTATAACCTTTTCCTCGTTCCTAGCCGCAATAACAATCGCATATTTATGCTGTTTTTTAGCAGGCTTAAACTTTCTTGTGAAAAAAAGTCCAATTATTCGGTAAGCCGTCTTATAGGCAAGCATAACCGAAAAAACCGTTCCGATTGCGGCATATATCACCTTAAGCACGGGATACCAACCGCTTACGGTAGCAAGTACGCCCGCAAGCTCGGGTGTTATATTAAAAAGCATTTTTAACTCCTTTTAAGCAAATGTAGGGGACGATACCCTCATCGTCCCTAAATAATTATACCATTGACACAGAGTAAAATCAATACCTATAATTTATCATTGTTATTTAGGCTGACAAATCCGAACCCGATTTTAAAGGGCGGATTTTCGGCTTTGCCTAATCTAACAGTTGCTCATATTCTCCGCTCAAACGCTCCCATTCGGTTAATACAGAATCGAGCTCGGTTTCAAGGGACTCCATTTCGGTTTGAAGCTCGGAAAGACGCATATAGTCCGATTGGTTTTCGGGGAAGAAAAGCTCCTCCTTTACCCCGCCAATTTTTTCCTCCAAAAGGGATATTTTTTCCTCCGCTTTAGAAATTGCCCTCTCGTATTTCGAGCGTTCCTTTGCGGGGGTGGTATAGGTTTTTTTCTGTTTTGCGGGCTTATCCTCTTCCTTTTGCTTTGGGGTCGGCATTTTTTTATTATCAAGATACTGTGCGTAGCCGTAGGGGTAATATTTCACCCCGTCTGCTTCAAAGGATAAAAGGCTGTTTGAAATTTTGCGGATAAAATAGCGGTCGTGGGAAACAAAAAGCACCGTACCCGAATAATTTGCCAGCATTTCTTCAAGGGTTTCCTTGCCCACAATGTCCATATGGTTTGTTGGCTCGTCTAAAATTAAAAAATTCGGTCTTTTTTTGAATATTTTGCAAAGAGCTAACCGCACCCGCTCCCCGCCCGAGAGCATATCGACAGTTTTAAAAACATCATCCCCGCTAAAGAGGAAGGCTCCCAAAGCACTCCTCGCCTCAAAATCGGTCATAGTGGGAAAAGCCTTTAAAAAGTCGGCTAAAACAGTATCGTGACTTGAATAAAGCGCCATCTGCTGGTCAAAATAGCCGATGCTAACTCGGGGACCGAACTTAAAGTCCCCCGAAAGCGGTTTTACGGCTCCTATAAGGGTCTTAATAAAGGTGGATTTTCCAAGTCCGTTACCGCCTATAATTCCCACTCTGTCCGACCTTCGCATATCAAGGTCTATAACCGACAGCACCGAGGTATAGCCGATTCCAAGCCTTTTTACCGACAAAACATCCTTAACGCCTAAGTCCTCAGGCTCAAAATCGGCATAAAAGGTACGCATATCATAGGCCATCGGCGCTTCCACAGGCTTCATTCTTTCAAGCTGTTTAAGCTTTGACTGCGCCATAGCCGCCTTTGTGGGCTTATAGCGGAATTTTTCCACCAGCTCTGTAAGGCGAGCTATCTCCTTTTTCTGCGCCTCGTACTCCTTTGCCTGCTGCCGGCGGCTTTCCTTTTTAAGGGCAGTAAACTGCGTATAATTTCCTGCATATTTATGTGTTTTCCCGTACTCTATTTCATAAACAGTCTCTGCCACATTGTCAAGGAACATTCGATCATGGGATACCACAACAAATGCCTTTTTATAGTTTTTAAGGTAGTCTTCAAGCCACTCCACCGCCTCAATATCAAGGTGGTTTGTGGGCTCGTCCAAAAGCAGAATATCCGGCTTTGACAAAAGCAGTTTTAGAAATGCGATTTTGGTGCGCTGTCCTCCCGAAAATTCCGAAAGCGGGCGGTTTTTCTGCTCATCAGTAAAGCCGAAGCGCTTAATTGCCGCCTCGTACTCCCTTTCAAAATAAAAGCCGCCTCGGTTGGTAAAAAGGTCTAACAGGGCGGTGTAGTCTTTAATGTTTTCCTCGCTTTGGTCATACTCCATTTTTTCCTGCGCCTTATCAAGCTCTGTTTTAAGCTCGATTATATCCGAATACGCCCTTCTTATCTCGTCCTTTAGGGTGACGCTTTCATCATCAAAGGTCATCTGCGACAGCATGCCGATTACGGGCTTTCCCGAAACCGCTATAAAGCTTTCTTCATCGCTCTCCCGTTTTGCGAGGGTATACTCCCCCGAAATCAGCCTTAAAAGGGTGGTTTTGCCGCAGCCGTTGCGCCCTACCACCGCAATTTTGCTCATATCGTTTATCTCTATATTAACAGAGCTTAAAATCGGCTCGCCCGAAAGCTCGACCGTGCCGTTTTGAATTTTAAGCTGCATACTTTTCACTCCTGATTTATGCCGACTATTTTATTTGGCTGAATTTTTTATTTTCCACCCGCACAATTTTGTCGCACACCTTAAGGCTTGTGTTTCTGTGAGTTATGAAAATAACGGTTTTATCGGTCATATTCTTAATATTGCCAAGCACCTTGGTTTCGGTAGCTTCGTCAAGGGCACTTGTGGCCTCGTCGAGGAGAAGCACGGGTGCATCCGCAAGTAAAGCTCGGGCAATCGAAATGCGCTGGAGCTGACCTTCGGAAAGCCCCCCTCCCCGTTCGGATAATACTGTATCAAGCCCCTCGGGCAGGGCTACAATATAATCGTAAATTTCGGCGGCCTTTGCCGCTTTTATAATTTTTTCCTCGTCAACATCAGGGTCGCAAAGGGTGATGTTATCCCTAACCGTGCCCGAAAGCACCATATTCCCCTGGGGCACATATGAAAACAGTCCCCGCAAAGAGGTGTCAACTTCTGTTTCGCCGTTTACGGTTATGCTCCCCGACCGGGGCTCATAAAGCCCCAAAATAAGCTTAAATAGGGTACTTTTACCGCTGCCCGAATCACCCGTAAGTGCGGTTATTTGCCCCTTTTCGGCTGCAAAGCTGCAATTCTCAAGTATTTCCTCGCCGCCGTAGCTAAAAGATACATTATTAACCTCAAGCCTTAAAAAGTCAGACTTAAGGGCGTTTATTTTGCCGTCCGACAAAGCCGGCTGTTCATTCTCAACATTTTCAAGCTCCATCAGCCGCTCTGCCGAAGCTAATGCAGAATAATATTTAGGCATTATGCCCGAGACATTTTGAAGGGGCGCTCTAAGCTGGGAAATCAGCTGTAAAAACGCCATTAGCGTGCCGTATGTAATAGTACCCGCCGCTATCGAGCCGGCACCCCAAACCAAAACGGCATAATAGCCAACAGTAAAAAAGGAATAAAGGCAAATATGCGCCAACACCGAAACGCTTGTCCGCTTCATTTTGACCTTGAAATTTTCTTCCATAAAGGAGCCAAGCCTTGCTTTAAAGGGAGCCTCGCTTACAAAGCTCTTTATAACCACAATATTTTCAAAGCATTCCTGCAAAAAGGCTCTGGTTTTTCCCTCGGTTTTCTGGCAGTCCTTGTGCAGCCGCTTATACCTCTTATTAATCACTCTGCCGATTGCGGGAACAGCAATTCCCAACAATAGTATTATGACCGCAAGATAAGGGTTGAGGATTAGCATTGCCCCTATGCCCGTTACGATTTTTGTAACCATAGAGGTAACGCCCGGAATAATCGTGACCGAGCCCGAAACCACAACCTCTGTATCCGAAGTAAAGCGGTTTAAAATATCCCCCGAATGATAACCCGCAAGCGACGAATATTTCTTTTTTAAGACGGATGTGAAAAGATAACTTCTGAGCGAAACAGTAAGCTTGCCGCTAATATAGGCACTCAAAAATGAATGAACTGCACTTAAAGCCACCTGCGCCGCTATTATTGCAAAAAGTATAATCCCCACAGATACAAAACTTCCGCCCGTATCCTTTGTCGCTATATCAAAAATCCGCTTTGTAACAAGAGCTATTCCAACACCTGTGCATGCAGATAAAGCCGTCACTGCCGAGACGACTATTATAAGCAGTAAATATTTTTTAACCCGTGTATAAATCCATTTAAGGGTGTTTTTATTGCTTTCCTTTTTCACCATATCAGTCTTCTGTTATACCGTTTTCCTTCATAGTTCTTAAAAATACATCAATATCGCCGAGTGCTAAAACGGTGGAAATATCGAAATTACCAAGAAGTGCGTTTAACATCTCGGTCTTTGACGCATCCTTTTCCTTAAGCATATTCCAGAGAAATAGGTCGGTATCGGTAAGGACGATTGTATTTTCAAGCTCACCGTTATCCGAAACCACTCTATACTGCCCTTCAAAGTTTTTCAGGCTGAAACCTTCTTTAATACGCACAGATAGCACCCCCCACTTGTTAATAAAAGGTAAATTTATTATATACTAAAACAAAAAATATTGCAAGTGCAATACATATAGGTGTATAATGTATACATATTAATCATTCTGAGGAGTTATGATATGGATACTTTTTTTGAGCAGATAATCTCGATTAAAAAAACAGGTAAAACCGTTGCGGCGATTATAGGAATTTGGCTTGCGGCCTTTGTTGTTTGCTTTTTGCTTTTCTTTACGGGATTCTTCGGCGTGCTGACCTTTTTGCTTATTGCAGGCGTAATTTACGGCGCCTTTAAGCTTTCGTGCCTTTTAAATATTGAGTACGAATATATTGTAACCAACGGAACAATGGATATTGATAAAATAATAAATAAAAGCTCCAGAAAGCGGCTTATTTCCTTTGAGCTTCAAAACGTTTCAAGGATAGAAAGGTACAACCCTGCACTGTCAAATTCGATAAATTCCAAGGATGTGCTTATCGCCTGCAATAAAGATGATGCGAACGCTTACCTTATGGTTTCCTCTGCCGAGGGAAAGAATACTAACTACCTTGTTTTCGCTCCCGATGAGAGTTTGCGCTCGGCTGTTGTAAAGTTTGTGCCTATGTTTGTTGCAAACAGTGCGTTTAAGGACTGATAGCGTGAAAAATCACGCTAAAAATAATAAAGGCGCCTGTTTCTCGCCTTTGTTACCAAAGGCAACCGAAACAGATGCGATATAATAATCACCATTTCGGTGATTTTTCATCGCATTTTGTGTCTTGGAAAGAAATGGTGATTAGCGTGAAAAATCACGCTAAAAATAATAGAGACGCCTGTTTCTCGCCTTTGTTACCAAAGGCAACCGAAACAGATGCGATATAATAATCACCATTTCGGTGATTTTTCATCGCATTTTGTGTCTTGGAAAGAAATGGTGATTTAGCGTGAAAAATCACGCTAAAA
>CAJGCQ010000050.1 GCA_904501875.1 Clostridiaceae bacterium
GGGTGGCGCTCTTTTATATATCCCGCTATTGCCAGTGCGGGATTAATATGCCCCGCAGTACCGCCGCCTGCAAAAAGAATTTTCATTGCTGTACTCTCCTTTAAGATTTTTCAATGGTTGCTCCTCTTGATATCGAAAGCACTATACCCATTTCGGCAAGCAAAATTAGCAGCGAAGTTCCGCCGTAGCTGAAAAACGGAAGACTTATTCCCGTATTGGGAATGGTATTTGTTACAACCCAGATATTAAGCATAGCCTGAAGACCTACCTGAAAGGTAAGACCAAGGGCTAAAAGCGAGCCGAATTTATCCTTAGCCCGCATTGCTATCGTAAATCCCCGCCAAACAAGCAGGCAGAAAAGCAGGATAATTACAAGGGCACCTATAAGCCCCAATTCCTCGCATACTATTGCAAAAATAAAATCGTTGTGGGGTTCGGGCAACCACAGATATTTCTGTCTCGACTGACCTATTCCCCTGCCTAAAATTCCCCCCGAGCCTATTGCCAAAAGGGACTGAATAGTCTGAAAGCCCTTACCCATAGCGTCCGCCCAGGGGTCGCGCCAGTATTTAATACGGTCGGAGCCATAGCCTATAACTCCCGTAACCACCGCCAATACACCGAGCCCCACACCGGCGCCTACTCCGCCTAAAATATACCGTTTAGGAAGACCGCCCACAATGAGCAGTACTATCCCTATCGCGAAAATAAGCACCGTGGCTGAAAGGTGAGGCTCTATTACGACAAGGCCGCATTGAAGGCCTAACAAAACTAATAAAAAGGCTATAAATTTAAAGCTTTTCATCTGCTTATAATTAGCCGCTATAAGTGAAGAAAAAAGTAAAATAACTGCAAATTTAGCAATCTCAGAGGGTTGAAAGTTGATAGGACCTACCACTATCCACCGTTTAACATCCTTTCCCTCTACCATAGGCGGAAGCACTAAGAGTAAGGCAAGCATTGCAGTTGAAACAGCATATAAAATCCATGCGAACTTGCGCCAAAAGTGATAGTCGATTCTTGAAACCACAAGCATTACCGCAACTCCCACTACAGCAAACATCGCCTGTCTTGAAATAAACTTATAGCTGTTTCCGTAATGACTATAGGAATATGCGTAGCTTGAGGAATAAAGCATAACAAGCCCGACGGTAAGCAAAATAAGGACAAAGGATAAAAAGGTTATATCAAGCTTTCCGACAGCATTAGCGCTTTTTTTCTTTTTAAGCTTTGCCATATTACCTTACCTCCTTATTACCAATTAAATATTATAGGCAATAACGCAACTGCGCATCCGACAGCGGCTATTCCCGAAAAAACATATACAATTTTTTGCTCTGACCAACCGCACATCTCAAAATGATGGTGAAGAGGAGCCATTTTAAATAGACGCTTTTTTGTGCGCTTATAGTAAGCGACCTGAATAATGTCCGAAAGCGCCTCAAGCAGATATGTTATTCCTGCAAATATAAGCAGTATGGGTCTGCCTATTCCGAAAGAAACAGCAACCACCATTCCGCCTAAGAACATTGAACCTGTATCTCCCATAAAGACCTTTGCGGGCTTTGCATTCCAGAAAACAAAGCCGACGCACGCTCCCGCAAGTGCAGCAGACATAACATTAATGTTCATACTGTAAAGGAAGCCCGAGCCCAACATAAACGCACAGGCAACCACAAGAGTAACCGTAGAAGCCAAACCGTCTATACCGTCGGTAAGATTTACGGCGTTTGTAAAGCCGTAGATAAACATAAGGGCTATCGGCCAGAAAATAAGACCCACTCCTCTTGACACATCAACAGCACCTGCAAAAGGAATGTAAGTAGTTCTCATACCTGCGATCCAAAGGGTAGCAAGATACATTGCGGAAATAAAAAGCTGTAAAAAGGTTTTCTGCCTTGCGGTAAGACCTAAATTGCGCTTTTTAACAACCTTTATATAGTCGTCCATAAAGCCGATTGCCGACATACAAAGCGCCATTACTAACCCTGCCAGAAAGACTGTCAGACGGTAGGACGTTTTAAGTTCTGTGGCAAAGCGGCCGCCGGATATAGCAGAATAGGTGTAAGCTACAGCGAGGGACAAAAGCACCCCCAAAATCATCATAATTCCACCCATTGTCGGCGTTCCTTGCTTATCCTTATGCCATTTAGGACCTATATCCAGTATAGTCTGCCCAAATTTAAGGCGTTTTAAATAAGGAATTATAATATAACCGAGTCCTGTGGTCGCCAAGAATGCCACAATAGCGGCTATTAAAGGTGTTAAATCTTTCATTTTTTACCCGTCTCCCCTTTTTAAAAAGCTGTTTTCTTAATTTAGTTCAGCAAGCGCCTCGGCTACGACCTCACGTTCATCAAGGTGAATAGTACCCGTATTTAAAATTTGATAGGTTTCGTGTCCCTTTCCCGCGAGTACTATTATATCATCCTTTTTCGCAATGGAAACAGCAAATTTTATAGCATCTATTCTGTTTTCAATTACCTTAACAGGTATAGTGGCACCCTTCATTCCCTCTAAAATATCCTCAATAATTGCGGTCGGGTTTTCGGTTCTGGGATTATCGCTTGTAACTATAGCGTAATCCGAAAAATGCGCCGCAATATTTCCCATTATTGGGCGTTTGGTTTTATCCCTGTCACCGCCGCAGCCAAAAACCGAAATAAGGCGGTTTTTCTTACATTCACGGAAGGTGGTAAGTATGTTTTTAAGTCCGTCAGGCGTGTGGGCATAATCAATAATAACCGTAAAATCCCTGCCCGTAGGTACTGCCTCTGCCCTGCCCTTAACACCCTGAAGCTCAGATAAAGCCGAAGCCGCAGCAGAGAGGGGAATGCCTATTTCCACCGCACAGGCGGCAGCACAAAGGGAATTGTAAACCGTGAATTTTCCTCCCGTATTTACCTTTATGTGGCCTATTTCGCTATCGCTTACAAACTCGTAATCAACGCTGGCAGGGCGGTAGTTAACCCCCTTTGCGCTATAAGTAGAGCTATCGCCTAACGAATAGGTAATTATTTTACAGTCAAGTCCCTTAGTAAGCTCGCACGAATATTGGTCATCACTGTTGATAATAGCGGTTTTGCACATACCGAAAAGCTTTTTCTTAGTCGCAAGATAATTTTCCATAGTGATATGGTAATCAAGGTGGTCTTGGGTAAGATTTGTAAACATAGCCGCCTCAAAATTCAGCCTATAAACCCTTGACTGGTCGAGTGCGTGGGAGGAAACCTCCATAATAACATAGGTACAGCCCTTTGCCTTCATAAGGGCGAAAAGGGAGTTCAGCTCATAAGCGTTGGGAGTTGTGTTATGGGCGGCGATAATCTCATCACCTATCATATTCTGTATTGTACCTATAAGGCCTACCTTATAACCGGCATTTTCGAGTATCTTCTTCATCATATAGGTTACAGAGGTTTTTCCGTTTGTACCCGTCACCCCCAAAAGCTTGAGACTTTCTGCAGGATTACCGAACCATTTGGCGCACAAATCGGCATACGCCGCATGGGTATCGGGAACGACAATCTGAATTTCAAGTCCCAAATCACGCTCGGCAATAATTGCCGCCGCACCGTTTTCAAGGGCTTTTTCGGCATAATCGTGGCCGTCCGATTTAGCACCATTTATACAAACAAATACAAACCCTGACTTAACCTGTCTTGAGTCACAGGTTATACCTGTAACATCAGTCTCAGCAAGAGCTTTATTGCATTCAATTAAATTTATAAGCTTCATTTTTCTCCCTCTTAAGATAGCAAGATTTTAGGGTGACAAGAACAATCCGAACCTGTCTAAAACGGCGGAATTTTGTCGCCTTTTGGCAATTTGGTCTTGATAGGCTTTAACCGTCAACAACCTCTTCGTCTCTGAAATAAACCGTAATTATCGTGCCTGCATCGACCGACTGACCCGCCTGAATGCTTTGCTTATAGGCTTTAAGTCCGCCCGACTCGGTATTGCCTGAAAACTCCACATTAACATTGGAGCTTGCGGCAATTTCATTAACCTCGGTAGCGGTAAGGCCCACAAGATTCGGAACGGTTACCTTTTCGGAGCCGCCTTCTTCTGTATATACTATAACCACTCCGCCGGAAATTACCTTACTTCCCGCTTCGGGTAGCTGGCGCACAACATTTTCGCCAGAGCCTACAACCTTATATTGAAGCTTTGCGGAAGATATTTTTGATTTTGCATCTTCTATACCGGCTCCTACCGTATCGGGCACAGTAAGGGTGAGGCTCTTAAGCTCCTCCTCGGAATAGCTCGGCTCGTACCCGAGATAGGGCAGAACATCCGCCATAATCTGAGAGTTGACAGGAGCCGAAATAACGCCGCCGTAGTATTTATCACCCTTAGGCTCATCGAGAAGCACCAACACCGCAATTTCAGGATTATCAATGGGAGCTACGGTTACACAGGAGCCTATATACAGATAGTGGTCGCCTGTTGCCTGTATTTTAGCAACCTTTTGAGATGTACCTGTTTTAGTGCCTATGTCATATCCCGCAACCAAGGAGTTCTTGGCACCGTTTTCCGAAACATACTGCATAAGCTCACGAATAGTAGCCGAGGTGGTCTCGGAAATTACCTGACGCTTATAAGAGGTTGATACGGTTTCAACAGTCTTACCGTTTTCGTCAAGCTTTTTTTCAACCAAATGGGGCTGAACAAGGTATCCCCCGTTTACCGCCGCAGCCATTGCTGTGATAAGCTGTATCGGCGTTACATTAAAGGTTTGGCCGAATGAGCTTGAGGAAAGCTCTACGGGACCCATATTTTCTTCCTTGTGATAGGTAGAGGCGGCCTCTCCGGGCAAATCTATTCCGGTTTTTTCGGTAAGCCCAAAGGCCTTAAAGTATTTTGAAAAGGTGGATACACCTATAAACTGTCCTATAGTGATAAATGCGGGGTTGCAGGAGTTTGAAATCGCCTGCATTAGATTTTGTGAGCCGTGGCCTGTACGCTTATGACAGCTGTAGCGCTGACCCGCAACGGTGGCATGGCCGTTGCAGTAAAAGCTCGAATTTTTATTAACAAGGTTTTCTTCAAAGGCAATCGATGCAGTTACCACCTTAAAAACCGAGCCCGGTTCGTATGTGTCCGAAACCGCCTTGTTTCGCCATTGGCGGTTTAGAAGCTCTGATTTAAGGGTCTTTTTCTCCGCCTCGTCGGTTACCGCGTCTACCTTTTCCTGATCGGCAGAAGACAGCGTAAAGGGATCGTTTGGATCAAAATCGCCCTTTACAGCCATAGCGAGTATCGCACCCGTATTTACATTCATAACAACTGCCGCACCGCGCTCGGCTATTTGGTTTGCCTCAATGGCATTTTCCAAATATTTTTCCGCCGTATACTGCACATAGGAATCAAGTGTCAGCACAAGGGACTTGCCCTGTGTAGCCTCCTCAACCTTTTCATAGGAGAAGGGCATATTGGTTCCTGCAGCATTCTTTGCAGCAACAACACGGCCCGCAATACCTGTTAAATCATTATCATAATAGCTTTCAATTCCCGAAAGACCCTGATCATCCGACCCTACAAAGCCGAGTACTACCGAGGCCAAATTTTCATTGGGATAATATCTTTTTGTGGTTTCGTCAAGACCGACATACTGGGTTAGCTCCAAATCCTTATTATCGATCAAAAACTGCCTTATCTCATCGGCGTCCGTTTTTTCAATCTTCTTTTTTACTATAACATAATAAGAATTCTTTTCACAATAGCCGTAAACCGTCTCGTAATCGAGCTCTAATATTTGGGAAAGCCCCTCGGCTATTTTTTCCTTGACCTTAACCGCCTCGTCCTCCTTAAGCTTTTTTATTCCGTTTGGTGTTATGTAAACCGTCCAAGCGGGTGAGCTTGTAGCAAGCTTTTGCATATTACGGTCATAAATATTGCCTCTCGGAGCGGTGACAAGGCTGTCGTAAAGCTGCTGCTCAGAAGCGTCATTCTGATATTTTTCGCCGTTGATTACCATTATGTTTACAAGGCTTGCTCCCGATACTATAGAAAGCGCAAGAATAAGCGCAGTCATAACTATGATTGCTCTTGTAACCATCATTTTACCCGGTTTTACAGCCACGGCACCTGCTTCCTTTCTAAACCCGAATACGAGAGTCGGCAAAACAACTCTCGTATCTTGTTATTACTACAGATAATATATTATTAATACTTGTACTATTATTACTCGGCGGTTATGGTCTGACCATTTGCGGTTAAGGCCTTATCCTTATCGTTTACCCTTATATATTTCACATTTTCCTTTTCCAACTTTCTCATTCCGAGTTGGGTTGCCTCAAGCTCCAAATTTGAATAGGAAATCCTGCGTTGCATTTCCACCTCGAGGCTTGTCTTGACGCTGTCAAGCTCGTTTAAAGAGGACTTCATTTCATTGATTTCGGAATTGACCTCATTTATCTGAATTCTGAGTGCGATATTTCCGCAAAGTCCCGCAAGAATGAAAACTACTGTCATAATAAGAAGCATCGGTGAAGAAAGTCTTTTAGCCGCCGCACGGGTACGCCTTTTCGTGCGTTTGGCGGTTTTTGGCATTACAACAATATTATCCCGAGTTTTATCACGCTCGGCAGTTTTTGGCATAAACATTTCAAAGTCGTATGCCAAGCTGTCGTTATAATACTTCATATTATTCATAACCGTTCTCCTTAATTCTTTATTATTACCCTTAATTTTGCACTTCTGCTCCTTGGGTTTTCGTTTAATTCTTTTTCACTCGCCTCTATGGGCTTTTTGAAAGCCAAACGGCCTTCAGGGATTCTGCCGCACACGCAAACAGGAAGGTCGGGCGGGCAGATGCAGCCGGTACAATATTCCCTGAATTTTTGCTTTACAATTCTGTCTTCAAGTGAGTGGAAGGTTATCACCGCAAGCACGCCATCCTTTTTAAGAAATCGGAAGGCGCTATCCAGCGCACCGCCTAAAATATCAAGCTCGCCGTTTACGGCAATCCTTATCGCCTGAAAGCATTTGCGTGCGGGGTGTCCGTCCCGTCTTGCGGCGGCGGGAACAGAGGAAGCTATTATATCCGCAAGCCTTAAAGTATTTAAAATAGGCTCCTTTTCCCTCTCGCTCACTATTTTGTTTGCTATTTTATAGGCGAATTTTTCCTCGCCGTAATTCCTTAAAATATCGGTAAGCTGCTGTACGGAATAAGTATTGACAATATCTGCGGCAGATAATCCGCTTTTACTCATTCTCATATCAAGCGGGGCGTCTGCACGGTAGGAAAAGCCACGCTGGGCACTGTCAAGCTGATATGAGGAGACCCCGAGGTCTAACAGAACCCCGTCAACGCCCTTTACTCCCTCATTAGCTAAAACCGACACCATATCGCAAAAGTTGCTTTCAATCACCTTTGCCGGGTAACCCTTTAGCCTTTCGGTTGCGGTTTTTACAGCATCTGGGTCTCGATCAAGAGCGTACAAAAATCCGTCTTTAAGCCTTTTGGCTATTTCCGACGAGTGTCCCGCACCGCCGGCAGTACCGTCAACATAAATTCCGTCTGACTTTATATTCAGTGCCGCTATAGTTTCCTTAAGCAACACCGACTTGTGCACAAATTCCATCAGAAATTAAGCTCTTCCATAATATCGGCAATAGATTCGGGAGTGTACTGCGCATTCTCCTCGTTCCAAAGCTCGGTATTCCAGATTTCAAGGTTGGTATCCATTCCTATGATGTGCGCCTCACCCTCAAGCTGTGCATATTCACGCAAAACGGGGGGAATAAGTATTCTTCCCTGAGAGTCGAAATCAACATTAAATGCACCGTCATACAAAAAACGCTTGACCGCGCTTGATTTTGTACTCGGTAATGTACCGATTTTCTCTACGAGCCTGTCCCACTGCTCTGCCGAGTAAACGCACAGACAGCGTTTTCCGTAAATGCCTCGGCAAATCATAAAGCCGCTGCCAAGCTCTTCACGAAGTTTTGCAGGAATAAAAACCCTGCCCTTTTTATCGATATTATGCTGA
>CAJGCQ010000051.1 GCA_904501875.1 Clostridiaceae bacterium
CGACGATATTATCCGCAAAATTCTTATGGCGGGTCAGGGCTTTGACGATTTCGACAATCAAGCCCCCCTCTACCTTAAAACCACCGATGAAATGCTTAAGGATTTCGACTATTTCGGTGAGCGTGCCAAGGAATTTGTTATCGATAACCCGAACAAAATCGCCGATATGGTTGACGACGATGTTATCCCCGTGCCTGACGGAAACTATCCCCCCGTAATTGAGGGCTCGGACGATTTACTCCGTAACATCTGTTTGGATAACGCCCATAAGCTTTACGGCGACCCCCTGCCCGAGGTGGTGGAAAAGCGCCTTGATAAGGAGCTCAACTCCATTATCAACAACGGATTTTCCATAATGTATATCTCGGCGCAGAAATTAGTTGCCTACAGCGAGGAAAACGGCTATTTGGTAGGCTCCCGAGGTTCGGTAGGCTCCTCCTTTGTTGCCACAATGGCGGGTATTTCCGAGGTTAACCCCCTGCCTCCCCACTATGTCTGCCCCGAGTGCAGACACAGCGAATTTTTCCTGAAGGGCGAAGTGGGCTCGGGCTTTGATTTGCCCGAAAAAAACTGCCCTAAATGCGGAGCTGTCCTTAACCGAAATGGCCACGATATCCCCTTCGAGACCTTCTTGGGCTTTAAGGGAGACAAGGTGCCTGATATCGACCTTAACTTCTCAGATGAATTCCAGACTTCAGTGCAGAAGTACACCGAAACCCTTTTCGGCAGGGAAAATGTATTCAAGGCGGGTACTATCTCGACGGTTGCGGAAAAAACCGCTTTCGGCTTTTCAAAGGCCTATGCAGAGAAAAAGGGCATTACCTTAAGCAATGCGGAATTAAACCGCTTGGCTTCCCTCGTTGAAAAGGCGCAGATTAAGCAGACCTCAGGTCAGCACCCTGCGGGAATGATTGTTGTGCCGAGGGATAAAACAATCTACGATTTCTGCCCCGTTCAGCACCCTGCGGACGATGTTAATTCCGATATAATCACCACCCATTTTGATTTCCACTCTATTCACGATACGATTTTAAAGCTGGACGAACTGGGTCATGTTGTGCCGACCACATACAAGTATCTTGAGGAATACACGGGTATTCCCGTAAACGATGTATCAATGAGCGACCCCAAGGTTTACAGTCTCTTTACCTCTACCGAAGCGCTAGGTGTTACGCCTGACGAAATAGAATCAAGAACCGGCACATACTGTCTGCCCGAGTTCGGCACCCCCTTTGTAAGAGAAATGCTTATGGACTGCAAGCCCAAGAACTTCTCCGACCTGTTGCAGATTTCAGGGCTTTCCCACGGCACCGATGTGTGGCTGGGCAATGCAAAGGACCTTATCGACAGCGGAATCTGCACCATTTCCGAGGTTATCGGAACTCGTGATAACATAATGGTCTACCTTATCCATATGGGGCTTGAAGAGGACAAGGCGTTCAAGATTACCGAGACCGTGCGTAAGGGACTCGTTGCCAAGGGCAAGGTTTCCGCCGAGGAATGGGGCGCTATGGAGGAGGAAATGCGCTCCCACGGCGTTCCCGAGTGGTATATTGACAGCTGTCATAAAATTAAGTATATGTTCCCGAAGGCTCACGCCGCAGCCTATGTCATTTCGGCTTTGCGCCTTGCGTGGTACAAGGTGTATAAGCCCCTTGAGTTTTACTGCGCCTACTTTACCGCCCGCCCCGAGGATGTGGATGTCCCCACGGTAATTCAGGGCAAAGATGCGGTGAGGCGGTATCTTCAGAGCATCAAGGCAAAGGGCAAGGAAGCTACCAAAAAGGAGCTTGATGTCTACAACAATATGCTGATATTCAACGAGATGATGTCCCGCGGAATTGAAGTACTGCCGATTGATATTACAAAGTCTCACGCTATGAAATATGTCCCCGAAGAGGGCAAAATGCGCTTGCCCTTCGGTGCGCTTTCGGGGGTAGGCGAAAAGGCGGCATACTCTATTTACGAGGCGGCGCAGAAAGGCAATTTCGTTTCTGTTGAGGACTTCCAGTTAGAGGCGGGGGTTTCCAAAACCATTATTCAAAATTTGGCAAGCTTAGGCGCTATGAACGACCTGCCCGACACAAACCAGATTTCAATGTTCTAAATGTATAAAAAACAACCCGTAAACGCACGTTTACGGGTTGTTTTTGTTTTTTATCAACCGCCCAGGTAGGCTTTTTTAACCAAGTCACTTTGGGCTAATTCCTCACCTGTGCCTGTTAGGACGATTTTGCCGTTTTCAAGAACATAAGCACGGTCGCAAACATCCAGCGCCTTATTCGCATTTTGCTCAACAAGCAAAATGGTGGTTCCGTTGTCACGGAAGTCCTTGATAATATCAAAAACCTCGTCAACAAGCAGGGGGGAAAGTCCCATTGAGGGCTCGTCAAGCATAAGAAGCTTGGGGTGGCACATCATAGCTCTGCCCATTGCAAGCATCTGCTGCTCGCCGCCCGAAAGGGTGCCCGCTATCTGGTTTTTGCGCTCCCCCAGTCTCGGGAAGCGGGTACAGGTGGCCTCGATATCCCTCTTAATCTGCGCCTTGTCCTTACCTGTGTAGGCACCCATAAGCAGGTTTTCGTAAACCGTCAGCTCTTGGAAAATTCTTCTGCCCTCTGGTACCTGCGTCATTCCTAAATTAACTATCTTATGACCGGGCATTTTGGTTATATCCTGTCCGTCATAGTGAACACTGCCCGAGTGAACGGGGATAAGCCCCATAATACTTTGCATAATAGTGGTTTTACCTGCGCCGTTAGCACCTATAAGGGTGACGATTTCCCCCTCGTTTACGGTGAAATCAATTCCCTTAAGCGCCTGTATAACGCCGTAAAAAACGTGTAAATCCTTTATTTCAAGTAACGCCATACTTTACCCTCCGATGTAAGCCCGAATAACCTCGGGGTCATTCAGTGCCGTCTGTGCGTCGCCCTGCGCTAAGGTTGTGCCGAAGTTGAGAACGGTGATCTCATCGCAGAGTCCCGAAACAAACTTCATATCGTGCTCTATGAGCAGAACGGATATATTAAACTCGTCACGGATAAAACGGATAATGTCCATAAGCTCGGCGGTTTCGTTGGGGTTCATACCCGCCGCAGGTTCGTCCAAAAGCAGGAGCTTCGGATTAGTCGCCATAGCACGGGCAATTTCCAGCTTTCTCTGCTTGCCGTAGGGCAGGTTGGAGGAAAGGCTGTTGCGCTCCTCTAACAGACCGAAAATGTCGAGAATTTCCTTAGCCCTTGCACGCATAGCGTTTTCGGTTTTATAGTACTTCGGCAGGCGAAGCATACTTGAAAACGGGTCGCACTTAAACTCGGGCTGATTGTGCAGTCCCACCATTACATTGCGGATAACGCTCATATTGGTGAAAAGACGGATATTCTGGAAGGTGCGGGCAATACCCTTGTGGTTGATCGCCTCTTGGGTTTTGCCGTTTAAGGTCTCTCCGTAAAGGGAGAATGTGCCGGTTGTAGGCTGATAAACACCTGTGAGCATATTGAAAACGGTAGTTTTGCCTGCGCCGTTAGGCCCTACAAGACCGTAAATCTGCTTTTCCTTGACCTCAAGATTAAGGTGCTCAACTGCGTGCAGACCGCCAAAGGAGATGCCAAGGTCTTCAATCTTTAAAACAACATCAGCCATTGTCATTATCCTCCTTTTCGGTAAAATCACTTGCAGGAGTAGCCTCTTCGGTGCGGAAATCAACGCTTAAAACCTCATCCATAGGTATCTTGCTTTCAATTTTATTCCAATCCGCCTTATCGTCGGTAACGGTGCCGGGCTTACGGTGGGAAGAAAGCTTTTCAAGCAATTTGTGAAAGCTGTACTTCTCCCTTATAGGCTTAAAGGCCGGCGAGTTATTAAAGAGAACTACCACGATAAGTATTAAAGCGTAAATAAGGAGTCTGAGCGCTGCAAGATCGCCTGAAAGGTTATCCTGTAACAGGAAGTTTACAACGGTAATAAGTGTAGCAGCGATTATTGAGCCGTTGAGGCTTGCCATACCGCCCAAAACTACCATTACCAAAACCTCTATTGAGTAGTTGTATGAGAAGAAGGAGTACATAACAGGGGTGGTGAAGTGGCCGTAAATAACACCCGCAACTCCCGCAAACGCCGCAGAAATAACGAAGATAAGCAGCTTGTAAAAGGTAACATTAATACCCATTGCCTTTGCCGCAATCTCGTTATCGCGAATAGCGGTTACGGCCCTGCCGTGCTTACTGCGAATAAGGTTCTGGCTTAAGAAAAGTACAAGTAAAACAACCACAAAGCCCACTATAAAAAGGCTGTTCGAGCTATAGGTTACGGTGGAAAGACCCATAGCCCCGCCGAACCAAGGCAGATTTTTAAAGATATTACGCACTATTTCGCCGAAAGCCAAGGTAACTATCGCCAAATAGTCGCCCTTAAGCCTTAGGGCGGGAAGTCCTATAATAAATCCGAAAAACGCTGCAGAAATGCCGCCTATAACCATTGCAATGATTAAAACCAACAAAGGACTGCCAATTACATTATGCAGATAATTTGCACAAAAACATCCGATATAAGCACCCACGCACATAAAACCGCCGTGACCAAGGCTCAACTCACCCAAAAAGCCCACCACAAGGTTTAAGGAGAGCGCCATTATAATACTGTAAGCAATTCTCGCAAGAAGTCCCATTGTGGAACGCTTAAGGTCGCCCGTCAAAGACATAACGGACATAACCGCCACTATGGCGATAATTATATAATATGTAATATTGTATTTAAGCTTATATGATTTTTTAATATTCTTAATGTATTCCAAAGCTTACACCTTTACCCTTCTCTTCTTACCTAAAAGACCGATGGGCTTAACCAAAAGTATTAAAATAAGAAGTCCGAACTCGATAGCGGTAGTATAAGCGCTAAGGACAGGGATGCTAAGGCATATTTTTTCAATAAGTCCCAAAAGCACTCCGCCTATCATAGCGCCGGGGATTGAGCCTATTCCTCCGATAACTGCGGCAGTAAACGCCTTTATACCCGGCATAGAGCCAAGGGTAGGGCTGGTGGCAGGTATCTGCATAAGGTAGAAAAGACTTGCAAAAGCGGCGAGAGCCGATCCTATTGCAAAGGTTATCATAATAATGCGGTTTACATTTATACCCATAAGCTGTGCCGCACCCTTATCCTCTGAAACCGCCTGCATAGCCCGTCCTGTACGGGTGAAGTTTACAAACAGGGTGAGGGCCGCCATTATAATAGCGCCTACAACAAGTGTCACAATGGTTGCCACGCTGAACGACGCACCGAATATTGTTATATTCCCGAGGGCAGGCAGCGTAACAGGGCGGGATTTTGCGCCGAATATCAGCTGGGCTAAGCTCTGTAAAAAGTAGCTTACGCCGATTGCTGTTATAAGCACCGCCAAGGGTGATGCGCTGCGGAGCGGTCTGTAGGCGAAGCGTTCAATAATTATACCTGCGGCGGTGCACACTACAACCGAAACTATAACAGCCAACCACGGGTTTCCGGTCATATTAAGCATTGTCAAAATAGCGTAGGCACCGACCATAATAATATCTCCGTGTGCAAAGTTTAATAGCTTTGCAATACCGTATACCATGGTGTAGCCGAGTGCAATCAGTGCATATATTGCGCCGAGGCCTAATCCATCAAGTATAATGTTCATAGGAATCTCCCTAAATTATGTATTTTTCGGCTTATACCGAATAAAGAATAAGAATTTGCTTCTTAGCCTTTATCCGAAATAACCCATTTTAAAAACTGCACTTTGCCCAGCCTGAAAAACAGGCTGAGCAAAGAAAGTACAGCAATAATTATTTACCCAGCTCAACAATTACCGGAACCTTGGTAGCCGCACCGGACTTATCCCAAGTCATCTTTCCTGTAACGCCGTCATATGAGAAATCGGAAGCAGTGATTGCCTCAACAATCTTGTCGCAAAGGTCGCTTGCGGAAATGGAAGGATCCTTAACGCCTGCGGACTTCATAGCGTTGTAGATTGCATAAACAGCGTCGTAACCGTCAGCTGCGAACTGGTCGGGCTCTACACCGTACTTGGTCTTATAGTCACTTACGAACTTTGCAACCTTTTCTTCGGTGCTTGCAACATCGAAGGGAGTGATGTAACGGATTTTGTTGGTAACAGTGCTGTCTATCTGAGAAGCGATACCGTCAAGACCGTCACAGCCGAAGAGCTCTGCAGTAACGCCCTTCTGAACGCAAGCCTTAGCAACGAGGCCGGCCTCGGTGTAATAGAAGGGAACAAAGATAACATCGCAATCCTTAAGAGCCTCTACCTGAGTAGAGAAATCCTTGTTGTTTTCCTTGTCGAAGGTCTTGGTGGTGAATTCTTTGCCGAGCTCTTTCATCTCATCCTCAAAGGCTTCATAAATGCCCGAAGAATAAGGGTCAGATGTATCATAGATACAGCCGATCTTATTAAAGTTCTTCGAAAGCTCTTGGGCAGCAAGAACACCCTGGTCGGGGTCGCCGAAGCATACACGGAAGGTATTGTCGCCCTTAGCGATTACATCAGCCGCAGAAGCAGAAGGAGTCATAACGAAGATGTTATCCTTAGCCGCCTTCTCAGCGAAAGCTGCGCAGGAGCCTGATGTTGTGCCGCCGATGGAAATCTTCATACCGGCGTCATAAAGTGCATCATAGCCTGTGCTCGCATCCTCAGCGGTAGCCTTATCGTCCTTCATATTTAACTCAAAGTTTACACCCTCGAGACCGCCGTTTGCGTTGATTTCCTCAACTGCAAGGGTAGCTCCCTGCTTAACCGAAATACCGTAAGACGAAGCGTCTCCCGTAAGGGGTCCTGTAGCGCCGATGAGGAATACCTCGCTCTTCTCTGCGCCGCCGCAGCCTGCCATAGCGCCAAGAATGAGAGCAGATGATAAAGCCGCACTCAAAAATCTTGCCAATTTTTTCATTTTGAACAACCTCTTTCAAAATAATTTTATATTTTACAACCTTTTAGGCTGAAAAACACCGTAAATCAATAACTGTCGGCTCTGAATTAAAAACGACCCTGCCTTTTTATGAAGAACAAGGTCAAGTAAAAAGGTTTTACCAACTTTAAAGCCCCGACTTCACTGCTTTTCAATATTGCTTTTCATTAACGCCTGTAATTCGGTTAATTAGTATCTTTAGGAAAATTGCGGCGTTAATTATGAAAAAAGACACTGCGAACAAGGCAGTGTCCGAAACGGTGGGCTTTTTGGAAGCACAAAAACAAAAGGGTGCGTATGACGCATCCGACATACTGCAATATGAAGCTTTGGTCAAAACTTTACACATTGTTCGCACTTCCTTAATACCGATAATTTTATCACAAGAAAAAATACTTGTCAAGATAACTTTAGGATATTAAAGCAATTTTTTATGCTTTAGTGAAAAATATACAAAATTACACCGTTTAAAGCCGTTTTATATGTATATGGGGTAAAATCGGAAAAATATTTAAAAATCTATTGCATATTTATTCAAGGTATGGTATAATTTATGCATAGAAATTAATAAATATGCAAATTGGAGGAATAAAAATGAATAAAAAGGAAATAAAGAAGGTTGTTCTTGCATATTCAGGCGGTCTCGATACATCTATTATCATTCCCTGGCTTAAGGAAAACTACAATAACCCCGAAATTATTGCGGTTTCGGGCAATGTGGGGCAGGCAAGCGAGCTTGAGGGTCTTGAGGAAAAGGCGATTAAGACAGGTGCTTCCAAAATATATATAGAAGACCTTACAAAGGAATTTCTTGACGATTATGTTTTCCCCTGCATTCAAGCGGGCGCTTTATATGAAGAATATATGTTAGGTACGGCATTTGCCCGTCCCTCCATTGCCAAGCGCATAGCCGAAATCGCTATCGCCGAGGGTGCGGACGCTATCTGCCACGGCTGTACGGGTAA
>CAJGCQ010000052.1 GCA_904501875.1 Clostridiaceae bacterium
ATCACTTGTAATACGCCAGTATTACTGCATTCTTCGACTTCGCCATCTCGAAAAATTATTTATTTGGCAGGTCGAAGAGTTTCTCTCAGCCGCCTTTTATTGAAAGGCGATGCGTGAAATTTGCAGTAAGGCTGTCGCCTTGCAAAAATGAACGCAAGAAAGGCAGTAAAAGGCGGCGAGCGAAACCGTAATGGGTTCGACTCTCGTCAGCCTAAACAGAAATGCGGATATAATCGTCGGCCTTTTCCCTACTTAAAAGAGCTACCGTTTCCACATGGGCGGTGCGGGGGAACATATCGACCGGGGTGTACTCCTTAAGGGTGTACCCTTTTTCGGAAAAAAGCTTTATATCCCGTGCCAAGGTGGCAGAGTCGCAGGAGACATAAACCACCCGCTCAGGGGAAAAATCTTCCGCAACAGTATCAATAAGCTCTTTAGAGCAGCCCTTTCTCGGCGGGTCTATAATAACAATATCCGGCTTTAAGCCTCGGTCCCTTAAAAGTGCCGCCGCCTTTGCCGCATCGGCACAGATAAACTCGGCGTTTTGTATGCCGTTAAGACGGGCATTATATTTTGCGTCCTCTACCGCATCGGGCACTATTTCTGCCCCGATTATCCGCTTTGCTTGTTTAGCCATTGAAAGTCCTATTGTTCCCGCTCCGCAGTAAAGGTCTAAAACAAGCTTGCCCTCGGGCTCTGCATACTCCGCCGCCTTTTTATAAAGCTTTTCGGCGGTCGCCCGATTGACCTGATAAAAGGAGAGGGGGGACAAGCGCACCTTTACACCGCAAAGAACATCGGTAATATACTCCCCGCCGTACAGCACCTTACATTTCTCCCCTAAAATCACATTGGTTTTTGCAGAGTTGATATTAAGCTGTACGCTTTTAAGGTTCTCACCGCAGACCGACAAAAGCCTATTTACAAAATCATCGGCAAACGGTAAATTTTCGCCGTTTATTACGGCGACCGCCATTATTTCGCCGGTTTTTTCGGCACGGCGAAGATAAATATGGCGAAGTAGACCCTTGTGGGTTTCCTCGTTGTATACACTTATACAGCTTTCCCTAATCCAATCGGTTATTTCGGCAGATATTTCATCGAAAATTTCGGGTTGCAGGGCACATTCGCCGCAGGGTATTATGCGGTGGGAGTGAAAGGCATAAAAGCCCAAGGCTCCGTCCCTTGCCACGGGGTACTGTGCCTTGTTTCGGTAGCGGCAGGGACTGTCAGAGCCGATTATATCATTAGGCTTTAAATCAACGCCGCCTATGCGCTTTATGGCCTCGTATACCCTTGTTTGTTTAATCCTTAGCTCCGAGGTGTAGCTTATATGGCGATAAACGCACCCGCCGCAACGGTTAAAGGAGGGGCAATCGTTTTCCGCCCTGTCAGGCGAGGGGAATATAACCTCTAAAAGCTTGCCGTATGCGTAGGTCTTCTTAACCTTGAGCACCAACACCCGAACTCTGTCCCCTACCGCCGTACAGGGAACAAAAACCGCCATACCCTCATATCTGCCAATACCGCTGCCTTCGTCGGTCATATCGGTTATTTCAATTTCGATTTGGTCATTTTTTTGCATTTTTCGCTCCTGAAAACGCTTGCATATTAAACAAACACAAAGCGTATTTTTGGACAAACTATAAAAATTTTACGAAATATTCATTTTTTCTACATATTTCGCTTGACATTGTTAAAAAAAGTGCTAAAATATAGTTACAATTTTTTGCTTTGAAGCGGCAAGGTAATAATCTTGTCGTTTTGTTCAATTCGGGATTCCAAATTCAGGAATTCCGAATTTTTTATTGTTTTATTCGGACAGTCGAGGACGCTCGTCTCTGCGAAATGTCAACAAACCTGCTAATAAACGGGCGGCATCCTTGACAGCCCGTTAGTTCCGCATTCCGAATTACGCATTACTTTGCAAACTGCTTATACAAATCAATCTGTCCGTGGAATGCGGGCCAGCGCGAGGAATTTTTAAGGGTCACCACAATGTATTCGTTATCGGTTTCGTTGCTATTGCCGTAGGAGGCAATGCAATAACCGGATTCGTTTACAAATCCGGTTTTTCCGCCCAAAATCGTTGCGGTTTCGGGCTCTGTGCCGTACATATAATCAAAGAGGGTAGCTGAAAATTCTATGCCCTCGGGGTGTTTTGGTGTAGATGAGGCGGTATACCTTTTTGTGGACAAAATCTTTTTGCAAATCGGGTTTTTAAGGGCAGTTTCAAGAATTACCGCCATATCGTAACAAGAAGTATAATGATTGCTGTCAAAAAGCCCCGTTGTATTTTCAAAGTGCGTGTCGGCAAGCCCTAACTCCTCGGCCTTTTCATTCATCAGCTTTACAAATTCCGCCTCGCCGCCTGCCGTTTTTTCGGCAAGTGCCAAGGCCGCATCCGCTCCCGAGGGCAAAATAAGCCCGTAGAGCAGGTCGGTCATTGTGCTTTCCTCGCCGTTTAAAAAGCCCGCAACCGATGCCCCCGCCACAAAAAGCGGGTCGGTAATGTCCAAGGTCATCGTAAAGGTATCGTCATAATCATCGATATTTTCACAGGCCACAAGCAGGGTCATTATCTTTGTGGTAGAGGCGGGATAAAGCCGCTTGCGGGGGTTTCTTTGAGCTACCACCCTGCCCGTTTCGGTGTTCACTATTATAGCGCCCTCGCAATCGTTCGTATCGGGAATTTCCGCGGTTGCGCTATCCGTTTTATAGGTAATTATCGGCTCGGTCACCTGGGCGGCTTGAAGACCGCCCGACTGAGAAAGACTGTTTTCGTCCTTTGTTTCCGATTTGGGTTTACCTGCTTTGGGCAAAGCCACAGCGGCGGTAATTGCTACCGCCGCAATTATTGCAATCGGCAAAACCGCCTTTTTTAATGCTATAACCTTATAAATTCCCCGTTTCTCCATTTTTGGGGTTTTAGGGGTTGTTTTTTTTAGCTCGCCGCCCCTAGAGAGTCTCTCTTCCAACGATTTAAAATAATCGCCGTAATCTTTGCCACTTAAATGCTCAGACATTCATATACTCCGTTTTAGTTTTTTTGCTTAGAGGGAGCCACACTTATTCCCACCTGAAAAGATATATTTTATTATTCCGCTAACCCCTCGGAAATACCCATCATAATAATTCCGAGGAAAACGGTGCAGATTATAAGGTAATGTTTTGCTCTTAATTTTTCCTTTAGGAAGATGCGTGAAAGTATTACCGAGAAAACGCAGTACGCCGAAATCATAGGAGCGGCAACTGTGGGATTGTCCCCAATAGCATAAATATAGGCAAACTGACCCGCCGTCTCACAGCAGGCACCCAGCCACTTCGGGGTATCCCATTTAGCCTCGGGCTTTTCCTTCTTTATGATGTAAACATATATAAATGCGATTACAGCCAAAATTAAGAATGTATACTCGTATGCAATGTTTGCAGAGTCCTCATTTACATAGCCCTTGTCAAGCAAAAGCGCATCTGCAAAAGTGCCCATTCCGTCAAGCAGGCAATAGAAAATCGGGAAAAATACCGCAATAAAGCCGCTCTTAAACTTCTTGTTTTCGGGCCGCTCGGCTAATTCATGCGCCTCTTGGTCATACTTTTTCTCAACAAAGGCAAGACCCACAACGCCTACGCATACAAGCGCAATACCTATCCAGCTTAAAGCGTCGGGCATCTGTCTTAAAAATACAAGGCAGAGAATACAGGCAACCGCCCCCGAGGAATTGCAGATAGGCGAGGAAACCGAGAGCATTATGTAACGCAGTCCCACATAGCCTAAAATCATTGAGGAAATATAGAAAATTATGGCGGGGGAGTACTTAACGAAATCAATAAGGTAAAACTCGGTGCCTGTAAGCAGCTCAAAGGTTGCGTGAAGCCCCATTACCGTACCCACGGCGATAACTATTTTCCAATGACTGTATTTATCTGTCGGCTTTGAGCCCATTTTTGAAAACAGGTCTGACCCGCCCCAGAACATAATTGTAACCAAAGATAATATAAACCACATATTTTTTTCTCCTTTTAATTGCTAATACTTAATCAGCAATTAAACGGAGGCGGTCTGCGCCTGAAATGACGGTTTGATACTATTTTTTTTAGCCTTTTTGTCATACTTCCTCTGCCAAACGGCGGGCAAAGTCGGAAAGCTCGTCATCGCTGAAGAATTCTATTGTAATCGTTCCCTTGCCGTTTCCTTTAGATGTTATATTTACCCTGCGGTGCAGTTCGTTTTTAAGGGATAGCTCAACCTCGCTGTAAAAGGTAGATTTCGGCTTTTTTTCGGTTTTTTTGCCGCTTTTTGTCTTCCCGGAATTAGCCGCCGTTCTTTCAAGCTCACGAACAGAAGCGCCCTCTTCCGCCGCAATAAGCATTTTTTCCCTTAATTCCCCGTCATCGCAGGAAAGTAAAGCCCTTGCGTGGCCTGCCGAGATTGTTCCCCGACGCAGGGCTTCTAATTCTGCATCATTTAAATTGAGCAAACGCAGAGCATTCGTCACCGCACTCCTTGATTTGCCCATTTTTTGGGCAACCTCCTCTTGGGTAAGGCCGTAGCCCTCAATAAGGGAGCGGTAGCCGAGAGCCTCTTCAACCGCATTTAAGTCCTCACGCTGTAGGTTTTCTATAAGGGCTATTTCCATTAGGGTCTGCTCGTTGGCAACCTTTATGATAACAGGCACTTCTTCAAGCCCTGCCATGCGGCTTGCTCTCCAGCGGCGCTCGCCCGCAATTATACTATATGTACCATATATCGTAGGCTTTACCACAATAGGTTGTATTAGTCCGTGCTGTGCAATGCTGTCTGCCAGCTCAGAAAGTGCCGTTTCGTCAAAGTCCTTTCTCGGTTGGTTGCGGTTAGGCTCGATGTCATTTATATTGATTATTACCGCACCGCCCGCATCAGCCGCATTTTCGTCCATAAGAGAGTCAAGTCCCCTGCCGAGGCTTTCTTTTTTTGCCACCATATCACATTCTCCTGTTCTTCTTTAAAAATTCCTTTGCCAGGTCGTTGTAGGCATCGGCACCCTTTGAGCGTTTATCGTAATACTGTATCGGCATACCGTGGCTGGGTGCTTCTGAAAGTCTGACTCCCCTTGGAATTACCGTTTTATACAGCTTGTCAGCAAAATATTTTTTGATTTCAGCCACAACCTGAGCCGTCAAATTAAGTCTTCCGTCATACATTGTAAGAACGATTCCCTCAATCCCAATGGTGGGATTATAAAGCCTTTTTATCTGACGCACAGTCGCCATAAGCTGAGAAAGCCCCTCAAGGGCGAAGTACTCGCACTGAATAGGCACTAAAACCGTGTCGCTGGCGTTAAGGGCGTTTATGGTAATAAGCCCAAGCGAGGGCGGGCAATCGATAAATATGTAATCATAGCTTTCCCTCGCCGCCGCAAGCGCCATTTTAAGCTGTGCTTCACGGTGTTCTATCTCTATCAAATCAACCTCTGCCGCAGCCAAATCCATTGAGGACGGGATTACATCAACACCCTTAAATTCGGTCTTTACAACCGCATCCAAAAGCTTGCCCGTGCCTATCAGTAGTTGATATGTGGTGGTTTTGGTATGTTTTTTATTTATTCCGAAGCTACTTGTGGAATTTCCCTGTGGGTCTGCGTCAACAAGCAGTACCTTCTTACCCGCAAGTCCCACACCCGCCGCAAGATTTACCGCGGTTGTGGTTTTTCCGACTCCGCCCTTTTGATTGACTATGGCGATAATTTTCCCCACCGTCAAGCCTCCTAACCTTTAATAATGTTTCACGTGAAACATTCCTTTTGTAATACTCTAATATTATAGCAGTTAGAAGATAAAATGTAAATAGCGGATTGTAATAAAAAGCCTCCCTTGTGTAAAAGGAGGCTTTTGATATCATAATTCCGCATTCCAAATTAAGTTTTATCTCCCGGTTTAAATATCAGAGACATCAAATACCCTGACACTACTGCGGCGGCTATACCTGCCGAGGTTGCGGTGAGCCCGCCCGATAAAACACCCATAAAGCCGTATTCCGTAACCGCTTCTTTAACCCCCGTTGCAAGGCTATAGCCAAAACCCGTTAAGGGAACGGTAGCCCCCGCCTCTGCAAACTTTACAATGGGCTCATAAACCCCGATTGCGGTTAAAATAACCCCTGCAACAACATAGGAAACCAGTATCCTCGCAGGGGTAAGCTTTGTGTAGTCAATTAAAATCTGACCGATAAGGCAAATGAATCCGCCCACCAAAAAGGCGTAAAGACAGTCTAAAAAAATTTCCATACGAAAAACCTCACTAAGCTTTGCTTGTCAACCTATGTTTCACGTGAAACATTATTTTAATATAGTGTTTTCCGTAATTGCGAAATTATACCTCTACGCCGTAACATTCGGCAATACTTTTTTTAACCTCGTCATAATTCAAGTGCCTGACCTTAATGCTGTCCGCACTTTCGGAGCAAACAGTAACCACAACCTTGCAGGTTTTGCGGGGGACATCGGGAATGTTGCGGATAAGCTTTATCTGCCCTACATTTTCCCTCGGGCAGTAGAGCTCGCAGGTGTAGAAGCCCTTTACGGTCTGGGCAAAAACATTTTTGCCCATTTTAAGCTTTCCGAAGCGAAACTCAAAAACGCAAAGATAGGCATAGTACATTATTATACAGCAGGCCACAACCGTTAAAAACAGAATGAGCCGACCAAAGCTTTTTAAAATCAGCGACAAAAGGGCGGAAAGCACTATTGCGGCGATAAAACAGAGGGTTGGCCAAAAAAGAAAGCGTCTTTTTGTCCTGTTGTCCCGATTTGCATGGAGAAGCTTGCCGTCGGGCGCTAAAAAGGGGAAATACATTGAAAACTGGCGTTTAATCTCTCCCCGTCTGCCCGAGGGAACTATAACCGCCCTCTCGCTTTTAGAATTGCCGTAGCCCCCCACGCTTACCTTCATAGCGTACCGCTTGAAAAGCCGCATAAGGGGGGTTTGGTCTATAATTACATCCTTTACCGATTTCTTTTTAAAGGAGGTACGGCTTCTTATAAAAAAGCCCGAGCGCACCTCTAAATTATCCTCCCCGAGGAAAAGCTTGAAGTTGATGTATTTAAAAAGGGAATAAAAAAACGAAACCCCGTAAGCAAGCAGGAAAATCAGGGTGATAGTGTTTACTATGGGCGGAAAATAAGTTTGAACCTTAGAGGAAACATTGTTTATCTCGTTAAAAAGCATTTTATCAAATGCGAGCCCCAAAAGCTTTCCCGCCTTATTGATTATGGGAACGCCGATAATCATTCCCGTTACCGCCGAGGAGGTGGTGGCAGCCATAACCGCAACCTTAAAAACCGAAAATTTAACCGCCGTAGGCTTCTTATCCCCAAATAAACGGCGGGAAACCTCTTTACTGTCGCCGAGACTTAACTTAAATTCAAAATCCGCCGAACCCTTAGGCCCCGCCTCGGTATTAATTCGGTAGGTTACCGCCTTAAAGACCGCATCAATCGGGTTTTGCTCGGTCTGCACCGAGGAAAGCTTGGAAATGCTTATTACCGATTTTGTTCTCATTATAATGCCCTTTTTGATTGTAACCGTGTTTTTCCCGCAAATAAGCCTGAAGGAGGCACAGCGGAGTGCCGCAAGGACGGTTATAGCCGCAAAGGCGATAAGCTCTAAGGTTAAAACGCCAGTAATCTCGCCCTTAATAAAATACTGTAATACACCCTTAATTAAAGGAAAAATCAGCACAAAGAGAAAGGGCTTTACAAGCCGTATAATCATAAGAGGGTGTGCACGAAACTCTCTCTTCAAGCCTCCCCCTCCTTTGCAAGAAAGTCAATAAAATAATCCACATCCTTTACATTCAGCTCTGGTATTATAATGCTGCTCCTCGCCGCCTTCAGGGTGAGCGCCGCAAGCCCCATCCTTTTTGCAA
>CAJGCQ010000053.1 GCA_904501875.1 Clostridiaceae bacterium
CCAGAAGGTTTGGGGGAAATAAAGCTTATTATCTAAAATATAGCTTGAAAGATAAAGCTTGTTCCAGGGTGTGTAAAGCAAATTTTTGTCAAAGAGCTTATGTGCATTTTCTCTAAACTCACGCTGACTGCTGAAGACCTTGTCTTCACTAAACTGCTCCTGAACAAATTTTTCGGTGTCGGAGTAATAGGTATCAATATAATAGCCCGCCACCACAAGCTGGGAATTATTTTCCTCGGCAAGGTTATACATTTCCTCAAGCATAGTAGGCTCGGTCCAGTCGTCCGAGTCCATAAAATACATATACTTACCCTTTGCCTTATCAATAGCGACATTGCGTGCGCTCGGTGCGCCGCCGTTTTCCTTATGAATGACTATAATACGGGGGTCGTTCTTTGCATATTCATCACAGATTTCGCCGCTTCTGTCCTTAGTGCCGTCATCAACGCAGAAAAACTCCCAATCGGTAAGGGTTTGCTTTTGGATACTTTCAATCGCCTTGCCGACATAATCCTCAACGCCGTAAACGGGCATTATAATGCTAACCTTAACTTCTCCCATTATTTGCCAAACTCCCTATCGGTAAGGTTAAGTGCGGAAGCTATAACCTTATCCATATCGTAATACTTGTATTCAGCCAATCTGCCGCCGAAAAGCATATTGTCCTTTTTGTCTGCCAACTCTTTATATTTAGCGAAAAGCTCTGTGTTCTTTTCGTCGTTTATCGGATAATAGGGCTCCATACCCTCTTTCCAGTCGGCGGGATACTCACGGGTTATAACGGTTTTATCGCTTTCGGTATTTTCAAAGTGCTTGTGCTCAATAACACGGGTATAGGGTATTTCCCGTTCGGTATAGTTTACAACCGCAACACCCTGATGGTTTTCTTCATTGAGGGTCTCTGTTTCAAACCTGAGACTTCTGTACTCAAGCTTACCGTAGCAGTAATCAAAAAGCGAATCGAGGGTTCCCGTATAAAGGACCTTATCCGCCATAGCGTTATACTTTTCACGGTCGGAGTTATAGTCGGTATTAAGCATAACATCACAGCCTTCAAAGAGCTTGTCCGTTAATACGTTGTAGCCTCCTATCGGTATACCCTGATAGAGGTCGTTAAAGTAGTTATTATCATAAATATATCTTACGGGCAGACGCTTGATAATAAAGCTCGGAAGCTCGGTACAGCTTCTTCCCCACTGCTTTTCGGTATAGCCCTTAATAAGCTTGCGGTAAATATCCTCACCCACAAGGCTTATGGCCTGCTCCTCAAGATTTTTCGGCTCCCCCTGTACGGCAGAGCGCTGTTTTTCAATGATGGCCTTAGCCTCGGCGGGAGTTCTCACACCCCACATTTTGCTAAAGGTATTCATATTAAAGGGCAAATTATACATCTCACCCTTGTAGCAGGCAACGGGGCAGTTGGTATAACGGTTAAATTCCGTAATGGAATTTACAAATTCCCAAACACGGCGGTCGGAAGTATGGAAAATGTGCGCACCGTATTTATGAACATGTATACCGCTTACATCCTCGCAATAGATATTGCCCCCTAAATGAGACCTTTTTTCGATAACAAGGCACTTTTTCCCATTTTTTCGTGCCTGATATGCAAATACGGCGGAAAAAAGCCCTCCGCCAACCAGAAGATAATCGTATTTATTCATAATGCGTATAATCCCCTTATTTTCTATAAATAACATAATTATTATAACAAGTAGCGCCTTGATTGTCAACCTGAATTGAAGCAAATCGCTATTTTGCAGAATTTTGTAAAAACAATATAAAAAGCGACTCACAGGACAATAAGTTCTTTTTTACTTTCGGTTAAATTTTCACACCCGTTTTCGGTAACAAGAACCATATCCTCAATTCTGACTCCAAACTCGTTTTCAATGTAAATGCCCGGCTCTACGGTCATAATCATTCCCGTTTCCATCACCGTCTCGCAAACCGTGTTGCAGGCGGGGCTTTCGTGTATTTCTAACCCGACGCTGTGACCGAGTCCGTGACCGAAGCAGTCGCCGTAGCCCGCCCCCGAAATAATATCCCTTGCTATATGGTCAACCTCTTTGCAGACAACCCCGGACTTTATAAAATCGATAGTCTCCTTTTGCGCTTTAAGGACAATTTCATATACCTCTTTTTGCTTATCACTTACCCAGCCTGCCGCTACTGTGCGAGTCATATCCGAACGGTAACCGCCGCAAACCGCACCGAAGTCCATTGTTATAAAATCGCCGTTTTCTATCTTTTTATCGGTGGGAACGCCGTGGGGCATTGAGGAATTTTTACCCGAAACCACTATAAAATCAAAGGAAACTCCCTCACTTCCTAACCCACGCATATAAAACTCCATATCAAGCACAATCTCCCTCTCGGTGCGACCTGGGCCGATATTACCCAAAATATAACTAAAGGTCTCATCGGTCATTCGCTGGGCTTTTTTAATGAGTTCAATTTCATCATTCGACTTTATACTGCGCTGTTTTGAAATAAGGCTTTGTATTTTTCCGTCCGAGCTGAAAGCAAAATCGGGCAGTCTGTTTTTAAGGGACGAAAAGGCGGAAAGACTAACCGTATCGGTCTCAAGGTAGACCGTTTTTATTTTTTGGGAAGCAAGAAGCTCCCCTAACTGATTTGCAAAGTTTTTAAGCAGTTGAACCTCACAGCTGTCTACCGTTTGTTTTGCCTTTTCAAAATAGCGGAAATCTATTAAAAATATCGCCTTCTGCCTTGTTACGGCCACATACCCCGCCGATGAATGAAAGCCGGTATAATAAAGTCTATTCGCATCCGATGAGATTAGCGCCGCCTCCCCCTCCTTCAAATTATTCTGTAAAAATTCAATCCTTGTCTTTATCATTCATATTCCTCATTTCTTTAATTGCGGTGTCACTTAGCATAATCACAGCAAAAACATTGACACAAAGCATAATTCCGTTAAAAAACGCCGAAAGCCGCCACGCCGTTTCAATTTTGCAAACCGCTCCCGCAAGGCAAAAGAACGGGTAAATTGCGGTAAATATCCTTTCTCCCCTTTTGCCGAAAAGGTAAGCAGAACATTTAACACCATAAAGCCCCCAGCCAATAACGCTGGACAGACCGAAAAGGCACATCATAACAACAAGCAAAACCATGCCCAAATTTCCATAGGTGCAGGAAAGCGCACTCGCCGCAAGCTCGGTTGAGGCGGTTTTCCCATATTCTATATTAACCCCGCTCGTTAAAATTGTCAATGCGGTAAGCGTGCATATTACAAGGGTGTCCGCAAAAACCTCAAAAATTCCGTAAAGGCTCTGCCGCACTCCCTCGTTTTCCTTGGCCGCCGCATGGGCGATAGCTGAGGTGCCGAGCCCCGCCTCGTTAGAAAAAACGCCCCGAGAAGCCCCCGTTACCGCCGTGTTAATAACCGAACCCACAGCGCCGCCCGTAACGGCTTCTGGCTCAAATGCCCCTTTTAGTATCATCATGAATGCATTCGGCAGGGAATTTATGTTAATAATAATTACACCAAGGGTCATAATAATATAAAGAAGTGCCATAAGCGGTACTATTTTTTCGGTTATATTTCCTATCCGCTTTGCCCCGCCTATTATAACGGCGGCTGTCATTACCGCAAAGCCGACGCCAAGCAGGAGCTTTACCCCCTTTCCCGTGTCAAGTGCAGCAACAACAGAACCTGTTTGAGTGATATTTCCGCTGAAAAAGGCGGCTAATATGCCGGCGACACTAAAAACAAACACCAACGAAGCTAAGGAGTCAGAAAGCCCGTTTTTTATATAATACATAGGCCCGCCGCCCTTTTTGTCTTTAAATTTAAGGGCTAAAATTATTTCGGCAGACTTTACAGCCATTCCCGCAAGGGCGCTCATCCACATCCAAAATACTGCACCCGCACCTCCTACGGCAATCGCCCCTGCAACCCCCGCAATATTCCCCGTGCCGATGGTGGAAGAAAGCGCAGTACACGCCGCCTGAAAGGGGCTTATGCCGTCCTTTGATTTCTTTTTTGAAAACGCACCGCCCAAAGCGTGTTTAATTGACAGCGGTAAAAACCTAAACTGAAAAAAACCGCTTTTTACCGTTAGATATGCACCGCAAATTACAAGAAATGCAAAAGGGAGCATACTCGAAATCAATTTTTCACCAAATTCAAATATTTCCTTCACAAAATCCCCATCCTATTCATTAAAAAATATTAAATTGATGAAGGATTTATGAATTATATGTATTTTTCGAATAAAATTCGCTCTGATTACTTGATTTTTTAATGGAAATTGCTTAAAATAGAATTAGAAATTTTTAGGAGGTTTCTTTATGCCGACAAACGAAAGCTATAAAATCCGTACAAAGAGAAACAATCTTTTTCTTCGTATAACTAAAGGGCACTTTGCCACCAGTCACAGTCATACTAACTATTATATTGATGTAACAGCACAGAAGTCCCGTCTTTCCGAGGCGAAGGCGGTTGCGGAAGAACTGCTGACTTACTATCACCACAACACTATCATCGATACAATTCTCTGTCTTGACGGAACTCAGGTTATAGGCACCTGCCTTGCCGAGGGGCTTACCAAGGACGATTTTTCAAATATGAACGCCCACCAGACCATTTATGTAGCAACCCCCGAGCATACAACGGGCAGTCAGCTTATCTTCCGCGACAACACCGCTTCTATGATTCGAGGAAAGCATGTACTTATTTTGGAGGCTTCTATCTCTACAGGCTACACAGCACAGGCGGCTGTAGAAGCGGTTAAGTATTACGGCGGCGATGTTGTGGGAATTTCGGCAATTTTCTCAACGGTTGATTCCTTCGGCGGATTCCCCGTTTATTCGGTATTCAACCCCAACGACCTGCCCGATTACCAGAGCTTCCCCGCCCACGAATGCCCCCAGTGCCGTGCGGGCAAAAAGCTTGATGCCCTCGTAAACGGCTTCGGTTATTCTAAAATTTGATTTTTAATATAATACAACGGACGGTCGAGATCGACTGTCCGTTTTCAATTTACACGGGACGATGTGGGCATCGTCCCGTGTAAAATAGATACGGTTCACCCCTGCCGCCTCCTGAAACATATCTAATCTTTTAATGCTTCTGCAAAATTTTATATAGTCATAAATTTGCTCCTTTTCGGTTTTAATCATCAGTAAAAAGCTGTATAAACACAAATTTTCCTTTTATTCCTCATATATTTTATTATACTATTGCTTGATATTATAGGAAAAGTATGTTAGAATTGAAACAATATTTTCGAAAGGTGAAATAATAATGAAAACAGTAGTATCGGTTATCGGCAAAGACGCCGTAGGCATCATTTCAAAGGTAAGCGCTGTCTGTGCGGACTGCGGTGCTAATATCGTTGATATTACACAGTCGGTTTTGCAGGATATGTTTGTAATGGTAATGCTTACAGAGATAGGCGGGCTTAACTGCTCCTTTACCGAATTTTCGGACAAAATGAAGAATTTAGGAACCGACAACAATCTTGATATCCGTGTTATGCACGAGGATATTTTTAATTCAATGCACCGCATTTAGGCTGGCGAGAGTCGAACCCGTTACGGTTTGGGTATCCGACTTTTCCCGCCTGCTTTGCACTCATTTTTGAAATATTAAAGAGGTAGTATATGCTTAATATTAATGACATAATGGAAACCATTAATATGATTTCCGAAGAAAATCTTGACATACGCACAATAACAATGGGTATTTCCCTCTTAGATTGCGCCGATTCCGACATTAAGCGTTCTTGCGACAAGGTATATGAGAAAATCACCCGCCTTGCAGGCAACCTTGTAAAAACGGGTGAAGACATCGAGCGTGAATACGGTATTCCGATTATAAACAAGCGTATTTCGGTAACCCCTATTGCTCTTTTGGCGGCGTCCGGCGGCGACCCCGTTATGTATGCGAAAACCCTTCAGCGGGCGGCTAATGCTACGGGTGTAAACTTTATCGGCGGCTATTCCGCCCTTGTGCATAAGGGTTTTTCGGCGGGTGATGAGGCGCTTATACGCTCTATCCCTGAGGCGCTTTCCATCACCGATAACATCTGCTCTTCTGTTAATATCGGCTCTACAAAATCGGGCATTAATATGGATGCGGTAAAGCTTATGGGCGAGGTTGTAAGGCAGACCGCCGAGATTACCGCCGACCGTGACTGTATTGGCTGTGCAAAGCTTGTTGTGTTTTGCAATGCAGTTGAGGATAATCCCTTTATGGCTGGTGCGTTCCACGGGGTCGGCGAGCCTGACTGTGTTGTACATGTTGGCGTTTCGGGACCCGGCGTTGTTCAGGCGGCGCTTAAAAAATGCCCTGACGGAGATTTAGGTCAGGTTGCGGAAACCATAAAGCGCACCGCCTTTAAGATAACCCGTATGGGTCAGCTTGTTGGAACCGAGGCTTCAAAGCGCTTAGGTGTTCCTTTCGGTATAGTGGACCTCTCCCTTGCCCCGACCCCCGCTGTAGGCGATTCGGTAGCCCATATTTTAGAGGAAATGGGTCTTGAGACCTGCGGTATTCACGGCACAACTGCCGCCTTGGCACTGCTTAATGATGCGGTTAAAAAGGGCGGCGTTATGGCATCTTCTTCGGTCGGCGGTCTATCGGGCGCTTTTATTCCCGTTACCGAGGATGCCGGTATGATTGATGCCGCCCGTTCCGGTGATTTACTGCTCGAAAAATTAGAAGCTATGACTGCTGTTTGCTCTGTAGGTCTTGATATGATAGCAATTCCCGGTGAAACTCCTGCTGATGTAATTTCCGCAATAATAGCAGACGAGGCGGCAATAGGTATGGTGAACTCAAAAACCACCGCAGTAAGGGTTATCCCCGCTATCGGCAAAAAAGCGGGCGAGGAGCTTAATTTCGGCGGACTTTTAGGTTCAGGTCCTATTATGAAGGTGAATCTAACCAAGAGCCCCAAAAAGTTTATCAGCCGTGCGGGCAGAATTCCCGCTCCCCTGCAGAGTCTCAAGAACTAAGCTATGAAGAAAAGTAATATTGTACTTATAGGTATGCCGGGTGCGGGCAAAAGCACGGTCGGCGTTGTGCTTGCAAAAACGGCGGCACTTGAATTTGTGGATACCGACCTTCTAATCCAAAAGCAGACAGGCAAAAAGCTTCAGGAAATTATCAATGATGACGGTATCGAGGCATTTCTAAAAATTGAGGGCGAAGTAATTTCAAGGTTTGACTGTAAAAACAGCGTAATTGCCACTGGCGGCAGCGCAATTTTTAGCGAGAATGCGATGAATAATCTTTGCCGTGACGGTGTCATTGTTTTTCTTGATGTTCCCCTTGACGAAATTAAACGCAGAGTGAACAACATTACAACCAGAGGAATTGCAATGGAGCCCGGCGAAACCCTTGAAACAGTCTATAATGAGCGGCTTCCGCTTTATAAAAAATACGCCGATATAACCGTTAACTTGGCTGACACCGAGCATACGGTCAAAAAAATTATCGAAGCATTACAATGAAAATTTGTCAAGTGTTTTAAAAAGGAAAAAATGTTCTAAACCTTTAAAAAACACTTGACAAACACTTATAAATATTATATCATATCTAATATGCCGCTGTGGTGGAATAGGCAGACACAAGGGACTTAAAATCCCTCGGTAGCGATACCGTGCCGGTTCAAGTCCGGCCAGCGGCACCAAGCCTGGAGCCTCGACACGCAAATCGCGTGCTGAGGCTCTTCTTTTTTACAGTTTCAACCTCGCGTTTAAAGTTGGTTATGAACACTCGCACAAAAAAACTCTCGTTCTCTTGAACGAGAGTTTTTTATCCAAGCCCACAGGCTTGGTATATCATCAGTAATATCCTCACACTCTATGACACTTTAACTTCAAATTCAAATTTCCCGTCTTTATAAG
>CAJGCQ010000054.1 GCA_904501875.1 Clostridiaceae bacterium
CTGAATGGTTTAGTCGGATTTATCTGTTGTTTGTATAATATAAGCACGTCGATTAAAATGCTTACAAAAAAAATAAAAGAGACTACTCTTTCAAGTAATCTCTTTCGACTGGTCCGAGTGACAGGACTTGAACCTGCGGCTACCTCTTGCGGTTCCCAAAAGTTGCTATCTGCTTGGGGCGCAGGCAACTTTTGACCGCTGCGCCTTTTCAAACTCGCTTCATCTCGCACTGCGAGCGCTCGTTCTCAAAGCCTGACCTTTGTTCAAGAGCCCGCAGTTTCAAATTTTATTATTCAAATGAAAAATCCTGAAAAAGCAAAAACTTCTTCAGGATTTTTGGTCCGAGTGACAGGACTTGAACCTGCGGCCTCTTGACCCCCAGTCAAGCGCGCTACCAGCTGCGCCACACCCGGATATTAAATTTGAGACTTTTATTATTATAACAGAAAATTTTAAAAAGTCAACAAAAACAAGCCGATATTAAAAATTTTTTTAATATCGGCTTGCGTTTAAAACAGATTAATCAGCAAAGCCCGATTCTACCAAAGCCACAAGGCCGTCAAGCGCTTCCCTTTCGTCAGAGCCGTCAACAATGATTTTGATGGTTGTGCCGCCGACAATGCCGAGGGAAAGAACACCGAGCAAGCTCTTAGCGTTTACCTTTCTTTCGTCCTTCTCTACCCAAATAGATGATTTATACTCGTTTGCTTTCTGGATAAAGAATGTTGCGGGGCGAGCGTGAAGACCTACCTGATTCTGAATAACTACGTCTTTAACACACATTATAAAAATCTCCTTAAGATTAGTATCGATTAAATGCTTAAACTATAGTTATTATACCACATTTAATGCTCCAGTCAAGATTTTGTGAATAAGTTCTAATATTTATCCAACAATTTCTATTTTAAAAAAGCCTTATTTGTGCAGTTTTGATATGTTAATAAACCATGAACAAACTTTTAGGACTTTTTTACCCCGTTGGGAACGGTTATTCCGTTTTTTTGAAACATCTTTTTATCCGCCTTTGTAAGGCTTTCGGGGTCAAAAAGGTCGGGACGGCGCTCGGCGGTTATCAAAACCGACTGTATACGGCGCCATTCGGCAATTTTTGCGTGATTTCCCGAAAGCAGTACCTCGGGAACCTCTTTTTCCTGCCATACGGCGGGTCTTGTGTACTGCGGGTACTCAAGAAATCCCGAAAAATGGCTTTCTTCTTCAAAACAGAGGTCATCCGACAGCACACCGGGCAGCATTCTGCAAACCGCATCTGCCACGGTAAGGGCGGGCAGCTCGCCACCGGTAAGGACAAAATCGCCTATAGATATTTCCTCATCAACGATTTCCTCAATAACACGCTCATCGATACCCTCATAATGTCCGCAAAGCAGTACCAAACGGTCAAGCTTTGACAACTCCACCGCCTTTTGCTGGTTAAAGGTTTTGCCCTTTGGTGACATATAAACAAGGTGCGGCTTAGGCTCGTCCTCGCTATAAAGGCTTTTATAACAATTATAAATCGGGTCTGCCGCCATTATCATTCCCATTCCGCCGCCGTAAGGCATATCGTCGACCTTGTTGTGCTTGTTGCCCGCAAAATCACGGATATTGGTGACAACAATCTCGACCTTGCCCGCCCTTCTTGCCCTGCCGATTATGCTTTCATTCATAACCGTCTCGCACATTTCAGGGAAGAGGGTCATAATGTCAATCCTCATCGTCGAAAATTCCTTTCATTGGGCGAATTTCAAGCCTTTCATTTTCGGGGTCAACCGTGGCTATCACCTCATCTATTGCGGGCAGTAGATACTCCTTTTCGCCTGACCTTACATGCCAGACATCGTTAGCTCCGGTCTGAGAAACCTCACTGATTTCGCCATATTTTACGCCGCTGTCCGCATCAAAAACGCCGCACCCGATAAGGTCGTCGATAAAATATCTGCCCTCGGGAAGCTTAATATCCTCGCGGCTGATATAAAGGGTTTTGCCTCGCAGTGACTCGGCTTGTTCCACAGTGTCTATCCCTTTAAATGCCACAAGCACCACACCGCCGTGGGGTTGAATCTTTAGTGTTTTAAGCTCATTTTCGCCATTTGGGGAAAGAAAAAACCGCTTAAAGTTGGTGAGAAACTCCCCCGAGTCCGACCACGCCCTAACCCGCACCATACCCTTTATGCCGTGGGTTCCCACAATTTTTCCGGTTTCAAGATACTTTTTTATCATAGTTCCTCCGAAAATTACTTATATATAAATACCCCCAAAAGGGGGTATAAGCCAAGATTTGGACCGGGCTGAATGCCCGGTCATTTATCAGTCAATTTCGACTGATATTTTTTCGTTGTTCCTATTGGCGGCGGCACGCATTACAACACGGATTGCCTTAGCAATTCTGCCCTGCTTGCCGATAACGCGGCCCATATCATCTTCCGCAACGTGAATATGATAGTAAACCACGCCATCCTCGTTAGGCTCGTCAACAGTAACGGTTACTTCCTCAGGTTTTTCAACAAGACCCGAGACGATAGCTGTAAGAAGCTCTTTCATTGTTTTACCTCGCTAAAATTATTAAAGCACACCGTTTTTCTTAAGTAAAGCCTTAACGGTATCGGTGGGCTGAGCTCCGTTGGAGATCCATTTTTTAGCCTTTTCAGCGTCAATGTTAACGGCTGCGGGATCCTTTGTAGGATCGTAGGTGCCGATTTCCTCGATGAAACGACCGTCACGGGGATACCTTGAATCAGCTACAACAACACGGTAAAAAGGAGCTCTTTTAGCGCCCATACGGCGAAGTCTGATTTTAACTGCCACAATAATACACCTCCATATTAGAATATATATTTTTAAAAGAATTACTCTTTAAAAACCTAAACCGCCCTTACGCATAAGGTTGCGTTTGCCGCCCTTTGAATTCATCTGCTTGAACATTTTTTTCATCTGCTCATACTGGCGGAGAAGCTTATTTACATCCTCAACCTTAACACCCGCTCCCGCCGCAATGCGTTTTCTTCTTGAAGCATTTATTATGTCAGGCTTTGCCCGCTCCTTTTTGGTCATTGAGGTTATAACGGCCTCGATTCTAAGCATCTGGCGGTCGTCAATATCCACATCCCGCAGCTGCTTATCCATACCCGGGAGCATCGAAAGCACATTTTTAAGGGGGCCCATCTTTTTTATCTGCCGAAACTGGTCGAGCAGGTCATTCATATCAAACTTATTTTCCTTAAGCCTTTTGGCGGCTTCCTCTGCCTTTTTCTCGTCAATTTCCGACTCAACCCGCTCTATAAGGGACAATACATCCCCCATTCCGAGGATTCTGGACGCCATACGATCAGGGTGGAACTCATCTAAATCTTGTAACTTTTCGCCTACGCCCGTGAACATAATCGGCTTTCCCGTAACCGCCCTTACCGAAAGGGCTGCACCGCCTCTTGTATCGCCGTCAAGCTTGGTCAGAATAACGCCGTCGATTTCGAGAATTTCATTAAATGCCTTGGCAATATTCACCGCATCCTGACCCACCATAGAGTCGATAACAAGCAATATGTCGGTCACATCCACCGCCTCGGTGACACGCTTCAACTCGTCCATAAGCTCGGTGTCTATATGAAGACGGCCCGCAGTATCTAAAATCACAAAATCATAGCCGTAATCCCGTGCGTGGGCAACCGCCTTTTTAGCCGTTATCTCAGGCTTTTCTGTACCTAGCTCAAAAACGGGGGTATCTACCGCTTTTCCTACAACCTTTAACTGCTCGATAGCGGCGGGGCGGTATATATCGCAGGCGACAAGCAATGGCCTGTGCCCCTTACTCTTTAAATGCCTTGCAAGCTTTGCAGAGTGGGTGGTTTTACCCGAGCCCTGAAGACCGCACATCATAACAACCGTGGGCAATTTGTTTGAAATTTTAAGGCGTGCCTGCTCACTTCCCATAAGGGCGGTAAGCTCTTCCTTTACAATTTTAATAACGGTCTGCGCCGCAGTAAGGCTTTCCATTACATTCTCGCCCATACACTTTTCGGTAACGGAATTTGTAAAGTCCTTTGCGACCTTATAGTTTACATCCGCCTCAAGAAGTGCAAGTCTTACCTCACGCATTGCGGTTTTGACATCCGCCTCGCTTAATTTACCTTTGGAGCGCAGGCGCTTAAACACGCCCGACAGCTTATCGGATAAATTTTCAAACGCCATAGCGCCAACCCTCACAATTCATCTATAATATCAAAAATCTTTTCAGCCGCCCCTTTGTCCCCCTCACGGGCTTTATAGCACAGCTCCTTCAGCTTTAAGAAGCGCTCACAGTAGTGACAGCTTTCCTCAAGGGATATAAGGGTTTGCTCGGCACGCTTTATCAAATCCCTCACGCCCTGACGGGTAATACCCACATTCTCGGCAATCTCAGCAAGGGACAAATCGTCGTTATAATAATATTCGCAAAGCTCCCTTTGCTTTTCATTTAAAACTGCACCGTAAACATCAAGCAGGGCGGAAATATACAAATTCTTAGGCATATAAGCACCTTTTCTGTAAAGAAAAAAACTTTACAGGTGTGATTATAGCATAGTGTATTCCCTATGTCAAGTACTTTTTAGGGCAAAAAATCGGTTTTAGGCTACAAATTACTTGAAAAAAGCCCCAAAATGTATTATATTTAATAAGTTGTATGTAATGTTATTTTTAAGGAGGCTCGGATTATGTCCGAATATTTAAAGATGAGTAAAGAGGAACTTAGGGAAGAGTTCCAAAAAGTGAAAAGCGAATACGAAAAGCTCAGTGCTATGAACCTTTCGCTTGATATGTCCAGGGGAAAGCCCGGATTTGACAATATGGATTTAAGCGAGGAAATGTTCGGCCTGGTCGGAAATGACACAGGCTTCAAGAATGTCAGCGGTATCGATTGCAGAAACTACGGCGGGCTTGACGGCCTTGCTGAGCTTAAAGCTCTTTTCGGCAAAATACTGGGACTTAACCCCGACCAGATTATTGTTGGCGGCAACTCCTCTCTTAATATGATGTTTGATACGATAGCTCAGGCTATGACCCACGGTATGGGCGGCGAACCTTGGGGAAAGCAGGGAGAGCTTAAATTCCTTTGCCCCGCACCCGGTTATGACAGGCATTTTGCCATAACCGAATACTTCGGCTTTAAGCTTATCCCCGTCAAGATGACGGCGGAGGGCCCCTGTATGGATGAGGTTGAGGAGCTTGTAAAAGACCCTGCAGTAAAGGGAATCTGGTGCGTTCCCAAGTACTCGAATCCCGAGGGAATCACCTATTCTAATGAGGTTGTACGCCGAATGGCACACCTTAAGCCTGCTGCCGGCGACTTCCGCATTTTTTGGGACAATGCCTATGTTGTGCACGACCTATATGACGAGGAGGATACACTCCTTAATATATATGATGAGTGTGTAAAGGCAGGTAACCCCGATTTGCCGATAATCTTTACCTCTACCTCAAAAATCACCTTCCCCGGTGCGGGTGTTGCGGTGGAGGCGGCAAGCCCCAACAATGTAGCTTTGCTTAAAAGCCGTATGCAATACCAGACAATAGGGCCCGATAAGCTTAATCAGCTCCGCCACGCAAGAATGTTCAAGACGCCCGACGATATAAAGTGCCATATGAAGCGCCATGCCGATATTCTGCGTCCTAAGTTCCAGTCTGTTTTAGACGAGCTTGACAGCCAGCTTAAGGATACGGGTATTGCACGTTGGACTAACCCAAAAGGCGGCTACTTTATAAGCCTTTATGTGTCGAATGGCTGTGCAAAACGCGTTGAACAGCTCTGCGCCAACGCAGGAATGATATTAACCCCCGCAGGAGCGACCTATCCATACGGTGTAGACCCGGACGATTCCAACATCCGAATTGCTCCCTCCTACCCCTCTGTTGAGGAGATTAAAACGGCTTCGGTTGTGCTTTGCGTAGCGGTGAGGTATGCAGCTCTGGAAAAACTGCTTAACGAAAAGCAATAATTTTAGCTGTTGTAATATTTCGATGTGTAAAGATTGACTTTAGGTTGATTTTTGTGTATAATTTATAAACAATCACAATTAGTGGAGGATTCGCCAATGAAATCCAAAAGAACAGGCAAGCCGGTATTTTTTGTAGTACTCATCTTGATTTTGGCGCTTACATACACCGCCTTTTTCGGAATTGAAAACTACTACGGCGACACCAGAAAAGTTTATGTAAAGGGTGCTAATGATATCCGTTGGGGTATCGATATACGGGGCGGCGTTGAAGCCGTGTTCTCACCCGACAAAGAAGAGGTTGACATTACGGATGACGATATGGATGCTGCAAAGGCTATTATCGAGACCCGTCTTGTAAACAAAAATATCACCGATTACGAGGTTTACACCGATTCGGACAATCACCAGATAATCGTACGCTTCCCCTGGGCGGCGGACGAAAGCGATTTTGACGCTGCGGCCGCAGTTCAGGAGCTGGGCGAAACCGCACTTCTCTCCTTCTGCCGAAACGAAAACAAGGAAGATGTAATCTTAAGCGGTGCCAAGGATATCGAGCGGGCAGAAGCCGGTGTCAGTCAAACCGACGGCGGAAACGAATATGTTGTATTTCTTTATTTCACCGATTCAGGTGAGGCTAAATTCGACACCGCAAAAAGAGAGCTTGTAAACCAAACAATTTCCATTTGGATGGATGACCAGAAAATCTCGGCTCCGACAGTAAGCGAATCTGTACTTGAAGGTAACAGTGGTACTACATATATCAACGGTATGGCCAACGCCGAAGAGGCAAAGGACCTTGCAGATAAGATTAATGCCGGTTCTCTCCCCTTTGCGCTTACAGTTGACGACAGCAAGCTTCAAATAATCTCCCCCTCCTTAGGCTCAGACGCATTAAAGGTAATGCTTATCGCAGGCTCTATCGCATTCGCTATTGTTTGCTTACTTATGATTTTGCGCTACCGATTAAACGGCGTGGTTGCATCTATTGCGCTGTTAGGTCAGCTTGCAGGTACAATAGCCTGCATTTCGGGCTTCTTCCCGAATACCGACAGCTTCACCCTTACAATCCCCGGTATAGCGGGTATCATTCTTTCGATAGGCGTAGGCGTTGACTGTAATGTTATCGCATCCGAGCGTATAAGAGATGAATTCAAAAAGGGCAAAACCATTGACGGCGCTATCGACAGCGGCTTTAAAAACGCCCTTAGCGCGATTGTTGACGGCAATGTAACAATAGTTATAGTATCCCTTGTGCTTATGGGAGCCTTCGGCACACCCGACAGCTTTATTGCAAAAATCTTCTCACCCATAATGTCACTTTTAGGCTCTTCAATAACGGGCTCGATTTACTCCTTCGGATATACTCTGCTTGTGGGCGTAATCTTCAACTTCATAATGGGCCTTCTTGCTTCCAAGCTAATGCTCAAGAGTGTTTCTCAGCTAAAATTCTTAAGAAAACCCTGGCTTTACGGAGGTAAGAAAAATGCGTAATTTTAATATTGATTTTAACAAAACCTTCAAAAAAGTCGTAATAGCTTATGCGGTTATATTCCTTGCAGGCCTGATTTTTGCCTTTATCCCCTCATTCGGAGTTAATTTGGATATTAACTTTAGGGGCGGTACAAAAATTGCCTACTCCTATTCAGGCGATGTTTCCGACGGCGATATTGAAGCTACCGTAAAGGGCGCAATCGACAAATCCTTTACTGTTGCAAAAAGCACCGCACTTGCGGGTGACACAAAAACCTTCGAAATAAGCCTTGTGGGCAAGGACTCAATCTCGGCAGAAAAGCAGGAAGAGCTTACAAAGGCGCTGGAAGAAAAATTTGCCGACAATGAGATTTCACTTTACAACTCAAACTCGGTAAGCCCCACAATCGCAGGTACATTCTTTGCAAAAAGCCTTGTC
>CAJGCQ010000055.1 GCA_904501875.1 Clostridiaceae bacterium
TATTTAACATCTTTTAAGAAAACAACAAACCCGAACGTTTCACCGATTGGTAAAAGGTTCGGGTTTGAATGCTTTGGTGCGGGAGTTGATAAGCACCCTCAAACGCGAGGTTGAAACTGTAAAAAAGAAGAACCTCAGCACGCGAATTGCGTGTCGAGGCTCTCGATTGGTGCGGTTGTTCATAACGGACTTAAAGTAAACTAATTATTCCGGAAATTATTCCAGTTAATATACAGGCAATACTTAATTTAACAAATATAACTTCTGCAAAAGTTGAAATGAAAGGAATATCCTTTTGAGCTAGTTTTATTGCTACAAATAGCAATACCCCACCAAATAATGCCAGTAAAAACATTTCTCCTGCTCCGTCAGAGCCAGCATCTGTTAAATAAATAGGTGTTTTTAATAATATAGGATTCACATTTATTACCTTCACTAATGTTATAAATTATTTAACAATGCATAATTCTTATATACATCCATCTGTTTGTAAATATTCAATTAAGTGTATTAAAACACGCCTATGAGATGGGTCGCCATATTTTACAATAAACTCAGTATAATTATAAACAAATAATTTAGAAAATTTTTTAAATGCTATAATTTCCCCGCTGTTTTGATATCCACTTAAAAAAGTATAGTTAACTGAAAAAATTTGATTAAATGTTTCTTTACTACCATTAAATATCTCTGGCTTTAATTCTTCTTTTTCAATATCTGAAAAAGATATTTTTTTCGAGATTTCTAAAAGTTTTTCATCATTATATTTCACAGCATTCTCCCTATCAATATTTGTTAATCGAATGTGTGTTGAAATTGATTTAACAATAATGATAATTAATATAATAACAACTATCCCAATAAGAATTTCCATAACATCCTCCAAATTTATATAAAGTATTTTTGAAAACTATCCTCCATATAAAAAGTGCGCCGCTGAAGCTACGCACGAAAAACGCATAACTCCATTGCTGAGACACAAACTTTCTCTCATACACAAGTATGCAAAGATGAGTATGCATTTTTACCAAAATAAAAATACACACCTGTGCTGAGAAAATATTAAGTTTGTGTCGCAAGTACATTATAGCATGTGGTATTTTAATTTGCAAGTGTTTTGAGGTGGTTGTCATCCTTCTCGCAAGCATCGTGTTTGGATATCTCAAACACACTTGTTAGGGAGTACCCTAACACCCCAATACTTGGCTCAAAATAAAAAAAGATTGTTCCTAACGGCTCAAGTCCGTTAAGAACAATCAACATGGTGCGGGTGACAGGACTTGAACCTGCACGCTAATGCGCTAGCTCCTAAGGCTAGTGCGTCTGCCAATTCCGCCACACCCGCATATTAAAGTTTCTGAGGGCAGCCGCATGCGTGACTCTTGCGGTGCCCGAAAATTTTTTTGCCTTGGAGCGGCAAAATTTTTCGACCGCAGCGCCTTTTACGCACTCGCTTTTTCCTCCGCAGGAGGCGCTCGGCGCAAAACTGCCAATTCCGCCACACCCGCATATCTTGAAGTAATAGTGAAGAAGTATTACTTATTACAACAAATGATATTTTACTTTAATTCCTTAAAAATGTCAAGGAATTATTGAATAAATTTAAAAAAAGTGGTATAATTTATTAACATTAGCTTTTAGCTTTCCGTAGTATGTTATTGCGGAAGGCGGTGGAGCTATGAAAAGACGAAGATACTGTGAAAATGCTTTTTTAATTAAATCAGCTGCGGTATTGCTTGCGGTTGCGGTGCTTCTTTCGCTTGTATTTTATAAAATGCGGCCTGTAATTCTGCGATATGCCGAAAGTACGGCGGAAACACTGCTTTTAGATGCCTCAAATAAGGCGATTTTGGATATTTTAAACGAGCAGAATGTATCCTATAACGATATTGTTTCTATTTCACGGGAGGAGTCGGGCAGGGTGACGAGCCTTGAAACCGACATTGTAAAGATAAACTCGCTAAAAAGCCTTGTATCAAACCGCCTGTCAGAGATTATTGCGGGAAAAGAATATTATGATTTATATATTCCTTTGGGTACATTTTTTTCAAGCGTCTATACAAGCGGCTACGGGCCTAAAATTCATTTTAAAATGCAGCTTACCGCTACGGCAAGGGTTAACTTTTCCCACGAATTTAAGTCGGCGGGTATAAATCAGGTGCTTCATATCGTTATGGTGGATATGGATATAAGCGGCAGTCTTGTGATAACGGGCTATAACGGCGTAATTTCGGTTAAGAATCAGGTTATGGCGGCGCAGACAATTATCGTGGGCACAACGCCCGAAGCCTTTACAAGTGTAGTAGAGAGCGAGCAGGACAATACTGCGGGACTTATTAATGATTACGGTGCGGCCCATTAACCGCACAGAACGGAGAAGAATATGGATATTAAAGCAGCGGAAGAGAGAATCAAGTATTTAAGTGACACCCTTAAATACCATAACAAAAAGTACTATATTGAGGACTCACCCGAGATTGAGGACTTCGAGTATGACGCAATGCTTCGCGAGCTTGAAAAGCTTGAGGAGGAATATCCTGAATTTCGTAGAGAAGATTCCCCTACCCAGATGGTGGGCGGTGCGGCGCTCAAGTTGTTTTCACCTGTTGAACATTCTGTTAAAATGGAAAGTCTTCAGGATGTTTTCAGTTTTGATGAATTAAGAAGCTTTGCCGAAAAAATTGATACTGCACGCACGGCGTTTTCGGTGGAGCCTAAAATCGACGGTCTTTCTGTCTCCCTTGAATATAGGGACGGTTTGTTTTTCCGAGGCTCCACCAGAGGAGACGGTGTTACAGGCGAGGATGTTACTGCAAACCTTTTAAAAATCAAAAGCATACCCAAGGTGATAAGCTTTGAGGGGGAGCTTGAGGTGCGGGGCGAGGTTTATATGCCGAGGGACAGCTTTGAAAGGCTTACCGAGCGTCAGGAGCTAATGGGGGAGACCCCCTTTAAAAACCCACGCAATGCGGCGGCGGGCTCTTTAAGGCAGAAAAATTCCGAAATCACCGCCGAACGGGGACTTGATATTTTTATCTTCAATATTCAGCGAATAGAGGGTATGGAGTTTTCCTCGCATATTGAAACGCTGGACTTTTTAAAAGGCTTAGGCTTTCACACCTTGCCCACCTATAAAAGGTGCGGCGATATAGAGGGTGCGGTTGCCGAAATTGAGCGCATAGGGTCGTCCCGAGGCGGTCTTGCCTTTGATATTGACGGTGCGGTAGTTAAGGTTGACAATCTCGGTTACAGAGAAGAGCTTGGCAGTACCTCTAAGTATCCTAAATGGGCGGTTGCCTTTAAATACCCGCCCGAGGAAAAGGAAACCGTGCTTAAATGTATAGAAATCGGCGTAGGCAGAACGGGTGCCCTTACTCCTACTGCGATTTTTGACCCGATACAGCTTGCGGGAACTACCGTCAGCCGTGCCACGCTTCACAACGAGGATTTTATCACTTCAAAGGGAATTTGTATAGGGGATACGATAGTTGTCCGCAAGGCGGGGGATATTATCCCCGAGGTGCTCTCTGTGTCAAAGCACGCTGATGGAGCTTCTGTCTACGAAATGCCTGATAGTTGCCCCTCCTGCGGCTCGCCTGTGTGGCGGGAAGAGGGGGAGGCGGTAATCCGCTGTACCAATGCAGACTGCCCCGCACAGCTTTTAAGGCATCTTATACATTTTACCTCCCGTGACGCTATGGACATTGAGGGCTTAGGCCCTGCAGTGCTTGAACAACTGCTTAATGCGGGACTTATTAAAAATATAGACGACCTTTACAGCCTTGATTATGACGAGGTCGCAAAGCTTGAGCGCACAGGCGAAAAGAGCGTTCAAAACCTTAAAACGGCTATTGAAAACTCAAAGCAAAATGATTTATCAAGGCTTATTTTCGCTTTTGGTATTCGTCATATCGGCAGTAAGGCGGCGGCATTAATTTCGGAAAATTTCGGCAGTATGGAGGCTGTTTTAAGCGCAGCAGAAGCCGATTTCGAGGCGATTGACGGCTTCGGCGCAGTACTTGCAAAATCCGCTTACGAGTTTTTCGTGTTAGAGGAAACCCGAGCTATGATAGAGCGGCTTAAGGCTTGTGGGGTTAATATGAAGTCCCTTAAGGAGATAAAGGACAACCGCTTTGCAGGAATGACCTTTGTCCTAACAGGCACTCTGCCAACCTATTCAAGAAACGAGGCATCGGCGATTATCGAGGGCTTCGGGGGGAAAACCTCGTCATCTGTTTCCAAAAAGACTACCTATGTTTTAGCGGGTGAGGACGCAGGCAGTAAGCTTGACAAGGCTAATAAATTGGGCGTTACTGTTATAGACGAAAACGAGTTTAACGAAATGATAAAAACCGCAGAATAAACGGCGGGGAGGAAGCATAAAATATTAAATTATAAAAGGAGAGAAAATTATGCAGTTACTTAACATTGATTATGTACCCGGCAAGGAATTTGAGGCTTTGGACCTTGTAAAGGGCACGGTTGTGCAGTCGAAAAATATAGGCAGAGACTTTATGGCGGGAATGAAAACCTTTGTCGGCGGCGAGATTAAGGGCTACACCGAAATGCTTGTAGAGGCAAGACAAATTGCTACAAAGCGTATGGCAGACGAGGCTCTGTCTCTCGGTGCCGATGCGGTTATTAATATCCGTTACGGCTCGTCTGCGGTAATGCAGGGTGCGGCTGAGGTTATCGCCTACGGCACGGCAGTCAAGTTTAAATAATACATATAGGCAATAATAAAATCAGGGAGAGAAGCGATGAAATTTCCCACCCTGATATTCGGCGCAGTGACTATGGTGTTTTGCCTTGTCTACTGCGCCGCAGCAAGCCTCTTGGTTTACAGATTAGCCGCTAAAACCTTTAAAATTAGAGCCTAAAAAATACAGCACTCGGCTTTTGAAAACTCAAAAACCGAGTGCTTAAATACTATACTTTTTATTTTCTTACCTTATTCCTATCCTCTTCCACCGCACGGGAGATAAACTCTTCAACGGTCATTGAGCCGAGGTCGCCGTTTTCGCCCCGCTCTCTTACAGAGAGGGTGCGGTTTTCAACCTCATTATCGCCGATAATAAGCATATACGGTACCTTTTGGAGCCTTGCTTCACGGATTTTGTAGCCGATTTTCTCGTTGCGGTCGTCAATTTCAACCCTGAGTCCCTTTTCCTCCAAAAGCTTTTTAACCTCGTAGGCGTAGTCGAGGTGACGGTCGGCAATCGGGAGCATTTTAATCTGTACCGGGGCCAGCCACAGCGGGAAGGCGCCTGCGTATTTCTCGATGAGTAGTGCAAGGGTTCTCTCATAGCAACCAAGGGAGGTGCGGTGAATGATGTAGGGGTTTTTCTTCTGACCGTCACGGTCAACATATTCCATACCGAACTTCTCTGCCAGCAGCTGGTCAATCTGAATTGTAATAAGGGTATCTTCCTTGCCGTACACATTCTTTATCTGAATATCGAGCTTAGGACCGTAGAATGCCGCCTCGTCAATGCCGATTGCGTAGGGGATTTCAAGGTGGTCAAGGATTTTGCCCATAATTCCCTGTGCCTCGTCCCATTGTTCGGTGGTTCCGATATACTTCTCACGGTTATTGGGATCCCACTGCGAGAAGCGGTAGGAAACATCCTCGTAAAGGCCTAAGGTTTTAAGCATATAAATAGCAAGCTCGAGACAGCCCTTAAACTCCTGCTCTAATTGTTCGGGGGTGCACATTAAATGACCCTCGGAAATAGTGAACTGGCGAAGCCTGATAAGTCCGTGCATTTCGCCGCTGTCCTCATTGCGGAAGAGGGTAGAGGTTTCATCATAGCGAAGGGGGAGGTCACGGTAGGAACGGGCACGGTTTAAATATGCCTGATACTGGAAGGGGCAGGTCATAGGACGAAGTGCAAAGCAGTCCTTGGTCTCATCATTGGGGTCACCTAATACGAACATTCCGTCAAGGTAGTGGTCCCAGTGACCCGAAAGCTTGTAAAGCTCTCGCTTTGCCATATAGGGAGTTTTGGTGAGCTGCCAGCCTCGGCGAGCCTCCTCGTCCTCAACAAAGCGCTGTAAAATTTGAATCATTTTAGCACCCTTAGGCAACATAATGGGAAGTCCCTGACCGATAACATCAACCGTGGTGAAAAGCTCTAATTCTCTGCCTAATTTGTTGTGGTCACGCTTTTTCGCCTCTTCAAGCATATTAAGGTGCTCTTCAAGTGCGCTTGCCTTCGGGAAGGCTGTACCATAAACTCGGCAGAGCATTTTTTTGTTGGCATCTCCTCGCCAGTAAGCGCCCGTGGCAGAGGTAAGCTTAAAGGCCTTTACCATACCTGTGCTCATAAGGTGTGCACCTGCGCAAAGGTCGGTAAAATCGCTCTGAGTGTAAAAGCTAATTTTATCGCCCTCAGCAATATCGCTTACAAGCTCTACCTTGTAGGGCTCGCCCTTTTCCTCAAAATACTTTACAGCCTCATCCCTTGTTTTGAGACTGCGCTCAATTTTAATATCCTCCTTGACGATTTTTTTCATCTCCGCCTCAATCTTTGTAAGGTCGTCGGGGGTGAATTTTTCGTCAATATCAAAATCGTAATAAAAACCGTCATCAACGGCAGGACCTATAGCAAGCTTGGCATTGGGATACAGCCTTTTTATCGCCTGAGCCATAATGTGGGAGGCTGTGTGGCGGAAGGTGCGGCGGCCGTAATCGTCCTCAAAGGTTAAGATTTCAAGGGTGCAGTCGTTGTCAAGCGTGTCCCTGAGGTCTGCGTTTTTTCCATTTATTACTGCGGCGCAGGCATTACGGGCTAACCCCATACTTATTTCCTTTGCCGCCTCGTAAGCGGTAATACCTTTTGGTAATTCCTTAACCGTATTATCCTTTAAAGTTACTTTAATCATATATATTCCTCCGATAAAAAAATAAACTCCGTCCCTAAAATAGGGACGAAGTAAAATACAAAATACTCCGCGGTTCCACCCGTGTTCCGTTTAAAAACGGCACTTTACTATCCTTAACGCAGATAAAACGGCCGTGTTGCTACCCACGGCGCTCAAAGGCGGTGTTCACTTTCTATACCCTTGCATGGCTTTCAGCCAACGGCGCATACTCTCTTTAAAGGGCGTTTTAAAAAGCTACTGTCCTTTTCGACGCTTTAATAATATGTGTTTCAAGCCTTAAGGGCGCAAAATTACGAAAAATCCGCCGTTTCTCGGGCGGTTTGTCCCTATCGGGCTTAATACTAATATGATACAACTCAAAATAAATTATGTCAAGAGTTTTTTTATTTACATTTGACTGTTTAAAAGTTATAATATATTTAAAAAATGTAAGGACAAAAAAATGGAAATCAGAAAAATTAATATAAACGAAATATCGGATATAGAATACTCTAAAACCGCAGATTTTTTTCCTGAAACAACTAAACAAATTAAAGATTACCGACCTGATGACAAAAAGCGTACCCTTGCGGGGCGGTATTTGCTTAAAAAAATGGTTAAAGAGCTTTACGGCAGGGAAGAATTTACTCTTGCCTTTAACGAAAACGGAAAGCCGACGCTTGATTTCTGTTTTTTCAGTATTTCCCATTCGGGGGATTATGCGGTATGTGCGGTGTCCGATTCGCCTGTTGGGGTGGACATAGAGCATATGAAAAGCTTTAAACAGCGCGATAAGTATATGCTGTTCACTCTAAGGGAAAGCGAATATGTAAATGAATGTGACTGTCAA
>CAJGCQ010000056.1 GCA_904501875.1 Clostridiaceae bacterium
AATGCTCGACCGAATAGACCTGCATGTAGAAGTGCCGCCCGTTAATTATGCAGAGCTAAGCTCAACATCTAAAGAGGAGACCTCTGCCGAAATAAAGGAGCGGGTAAACAGAGCAAGGAAAATTCAGCAGGAGCGCTACAGGGGAACAGCCGTCACCTGCAACGCTCGGCTTACACCCTCTATGCTTAAAAAGCATTGTATTCTTGATGAGGACGCTTCACACTACCTGCAGCAGTCCTTTGACAGGCTTGGTATGTCCGCCCGTGCCTATGACAGAATCTTAAAGGTTGCGAGGACCGTGGCGGACCTTGAGGGCAGTGAAATCATAAAAAAACAGCATATTTTTTCGGCAATTTCCTTTAGAACACTTGACAGAAAGTACTGGATAGAGTAAAATAATACTACTTCGATTTAGCTTTCGGGGGCGTAGCTCATCTGGTAGAGCGCTACATTCGCATTGTAGAGGTAGTGAGTTCGAGTCTCATCGTCTCCACCAGTCGAGTGCCTCGACACGCAGACGCGTAGTTGAGGCGCTTCTTTTTTGCAGTTTTTTCTCTCGCGTCAAGGCGGCATCTTTTTTGCTACATCTTTATAAAACGAAAATCCGCCCTCTAACGACAACGGATTTTCGTAATGAATATTGAAGTCACTTGCCTGCTTTTTAGCACTAAAACAGTATTAAAGAAATTACGCAAAAACCAAACAGTAACTAAGCCGCCGTGTCGGGGTAAACGCTCCGACACGGCGGCTTTTTGTGATCGTTTTGACATTGGGGCTATTTGTAAGGGCGGCACTTAAGCCCCTGCCCTACATTATTCTTTTATTTTGGGTGTGCGTTTTTCTATTGCCTCTTTAATAAGCACAAACAGCACCGCCGAGACGGGTACGCCTATAAGAGCACCCAATATTCCGCCAATATTGCCACCGACTAAGACTGCGCAAACCACTATAACCCCGGGAAGTCCCACAGATTTCCCCACCACTCTGGGATAAACCAGCGAGCCCTCAATTTGCTGAATTACAATGAAGAAGACTATAAATAAAATCGCCTTTATGGGGCTTGTTATGAGTATAAGAAAGAAACCCACAACAACGCCCACCGTAGCGCCCACGATAGGCACAAGGGAGGTCACGCAGATAAAAATGGATATTACTGCGGCATTGGGGAAGCGGAATATTGTCATACCTATATAAAATAGGGTGCCTAAAATCACCGATTCGGTAAGCTGACCCCCGATAAACCTCGAAAAATACTGATAGGTAGTAGAGGAAATGTGGTAGACCGCTTCTGCCGCCTTTTTAGGCGCAAACGCATCTATCAGGCGTGTCATAAACCGACCTATGCGCTCCTTGCAGGCAAGGATATATACCGAAATCATAATGCTGAAAACGAGATTATAAATCCCCGAGGCAAAAGAGGTTGTGAAATTTACCGCACTGCCGAAAATAGTCTCGGAATAGCTTAAAGCATAGGCTTTAATACCGCTTGCCACAGCCGTCCAGTCAATCTTTATATTGGGGATAAGATTTTGCGAAAGATTGAACCTTTCGAGCGTATCCTCAATCCAAACCCGAGCCTCGGTCATAAATGAGGGGAGCCGTTCGGAAAGGTAGATAAAGGTATTTGCAATATCGGGAATTATAAAGGCGATAATCAGAACAATCAAGCCAAAAGCCAAAAGGTAGGTGAGCACCAGGCAAAGCGGCCGCTTCGCCCTCCTGACAAAGCTCTTTTTACTCCTATCCATAAACCCGAAGGCTTTAGTCTCAAGCGCAGTCAAGAGAACATTCAGCACAAAGGCAATACAAAGTGCGGTTATAACGGGGCTGAATATCCCGAAAATATGCCGCATAAACCCAAACAGTCGGTCATAATTCTGCACGGCGGTAAAGACTACAGACCCCAGCAGAATTATAATCAGAATTTTTTTAATGGTTTTAGAATTTAATTCCATACACTTCACCGACTTTATTATAATTTATTTTTGCCGCCGTGTAAATTATTTTTTATCGGACTTTGTAAATATTTTGTTAAGCAGTATTGTAACAAGGATAATTACCCCTATTACAACAAAAATGCTTATAAGTCCCACCGCTAAATAATGGAGATTGTTTACAAAATTCATAGGATTAAAGGTCATTTTCAATTACCTCACATAAAGAAATTGAGTATCAGCCCGCCTGCGATTACCGAGGCTATCTGACCCGATACATTAACGCCTATCGACTGCATCAAAATGAAGTTCTGGGGGTCTTCCTTAAGCGCCATTTTGTGCACAACCCTGCCGGACATCGGGAATGCGGAAATACCCGCCGCACCTATCATAGGGTTGATTTTATTTTTAAGGAAGATATTTAAGAATTTAGCAAACAGCACGCCGCCCGCAGTATCAAAGATAAAGGCGAAGAGGCCGAGGCATAAAATAAGAAGGGTATCGGGCTTCAGGAATTTTTCCGCCTGCATTTGAGAGGCTATTGTAATCCCTAAAAAGATTGTAACTAAGTTTGCAAGCACCTTTTGCGCCGTTTCCGAAAGGGAATTTAAGACACCGCACTCCCTTATAAGGTTGCCAAACATCAAAAATCCTATTAGCGAAACCGATTCGGGAGCGACAATACCGGCGATTATTGTAATTACAATAGGAAAGAGGATTTTAGTAAGCTTGGAGACCTGCTTCTCTGTATAAGGCATACGGATAAGCCGCTCCTTTTTGGTGGTGAGCGCCTTTATAACCGGCGGCTGGATAATAGGGACAAGCGCCATATATGAGTATGCCGCCACCATTATTGCGCCCCGATAAGAGGAATTAAGTTTCTCGGAAACCACGATAGCGGTAGGTCCGTCCGCCGCACCGATAATGCCGATGCTCGCCGCATCGTTAAGGTCAAAGAACATCGAAGCCGCACAGAAGGTAAAGAAAATGCCGAACTGCGCCGCCGCACCGAAAATCATAAGCTTGGGGTTGGAAAGCAAGGGTCCGAAGTCAATCATCGCACCGATACCTATAAAGAGTATCAGCGGGAACAGCTCGTTTGAGATACCCGCCGAGAAAAGGGTGGAAAGCGCCCCCTCCTGCACCTCGCCGTTTTCAAGGGCTCTGTCTATTGCGCCCGAAAAGGGGATGTTTACAAGTATCGTGCCGAAGCCCAAGGGCAGAAGCAAGGTGGGCTCCATTTCGTACTTAATCGCAAGGAATATAAGCAGTCCGCCTATAATCCACATGGTTACATACCGCCAGTCTGCAAGTGCGAATATGTTGCTTACAAGGAAACTAAAATCGCTTAGTGACATTTTTTAACCTCTCTTTTTAATTGTTTGTGTAGGAAAATAATATTTTTAGCCTCCCTCGTCAGAGGGAGCCAAATTAGACCCTCAACTTTTGGAAAGAACTAAAATAAAAAAAGACCTTTGCCGCACAGTTAAGTACAGTAAAAGTCTTGCCGTTTAATGCAGAAGCGGGATAAAAATCCGTATTGACGCAAACTACTGCGGCGGAAACCGCCGTCGGCTACTCCCTAATACAAAAAGATTGTAACACAAAATTTTCCTTTTGGCAACCCATTATATGTGAAAAATATTTATTTGTTAAAGATTGGGATTATTCTTGCCACCCTATTCTTTGTTTGTAAACCATTTAAAAGTACCTACAAATTTTGAGATTTCAAAATTGGCATTATTGATATATCGCATAAGATTCATTACAACAACGGCTGGCCGTTGATTTCAAGCTTAAAGGTAAGGCCCAATTTTTCCGCCGCCTTGCGGCAAAGGAGCATTCGGTTCATAAAAATCTCGAAATACTCCATAATGCTCCCGTAGGCGGTGTCAATAGAAAGAATCAGGGTTATTTTTGCCTTATCCTCGCTTATTTGAAGTGCCGAGCTTTGCACCGAATAATTCACCCTGTCGTGAATATCGAAGGTCGATTTATCACGATTTCTTACACGGCTGCGGCGAACATCCGATTTATCGGCTAAAATAAGTGCCGCAGAGACCGCATCCACAGGCACACCCGTGCCCTCGTCGTGGTTGCCGATTGCCGAAACCACGGTGGCTATATCGGCGGCGTCCATATTAAGGTTATCAAGGATCCTGAACGCCATTACTGCCCCGCTCTGGGAGTGATCGATGCGGTTTACAAGATTGCCTATATCGTGAAGATAGGCAGCAATTTCCGCAAGCTCGATTTCCTGCTCGCTATACCCCATAACCGAAAGAATATAGCGGCAGGTGGCCGCCACCTTTCCGACATGGGCAAAGCTGTGCTCGGTAAAACCGAGTGCCGCAAGGGATTTGTCCGCTCCCTCGATATACGCCTTTACAGATTCGTTTCTTTTTAATTCTTCATAGGTAAGCATAAATTCCTCCCGCGGCGCAGGAGGCACCGCTAATTTAATTATCGTGTGAACCCGTTATTTTACAGCCCTCAACCAAATCGTTCATACGGTTAAGTGACTTTAAAAGGGTGGATTTTCCGCAGCCCGAGGGCCCTATAAAGGCACTGATTTTATTGGCGGGCAGGGAAAGGTTAATGTTTTTAAGCACTTTAAAATCATTATACCACAAACCAAGATTTTTTACAGCTATTTTTTGCATTTTTTATCCTTTCTTCGCCGACAGCCTTTTAGCTATTAAACCCGACAGCATAGAATTGCCGAAATGACAGGCAATAACGAAAATCAAATAGCCGAAAAGCTCAATAAATGCGCCTCTTGTGCCCAGTCCCTCCTCACGGGTGAGTACCGAGATACTGTCGTTGCCTGCGTTTGCTCCGCAGCCGCTAAGGGCTCTAATAAACATACCCCCGCTAAAATTATGCTTAATACTTTTTTCATTTTCTTTATCTCCTTTTCTTTTGTCGCCAAATTATACAAGTGCTTTGTTAAGTCTGTAATCTAAGATTTGTTAAATCGAGGTTAAATATATGCTTATTTTCAGCCTTTTTCCCGCCCTTTATACGGTAAAAGTTGATTTTAGGTTCAATAAGTGATATAATAGCGGTGTATAGCTTTTTTAAGAAAGCAGATTTCAGCGTTTGCCGTACACGGCGGAGGTGCTAAATGGACGATAATAGAGATTTATTCAGTTACGATAATTCGGGCAACTTAGAGGAAACGGGCGAGACAAGCTTTGACCTTAACAGCTTTGCCTCCCGCTCCGAGGAGCCTAAGGAAGCGAGCCCGAAAAAGAGCAGGAGGAAAAATAAGGGCAGCCGCAAGGAAAGGGTTTTAAGATCGGTTTTAACCCTCTTTTTGGTTGGTCTTATAACCGTAAGCATAGTCGTTTCCGCCTTTTTACTTTATGCCTTTACAATGGTTGACGGCACTATGGAGGAAGACCTTAACGACCTTAAGCTCAACTTCACCACCACCATTTATCTTGACGACGGGAGCGGAAACTACACCGAATACCAGCGCCTGCACGGCACCTTCAACCGTATTTGGGTGTCATATGACGCCAATGCCGCCAAAACCAAGGAAAAAGGCTACGAAGGCATACCCCAAAATCTTGTCAACGCCTTTGTCGCCATTGAGGACAAGCGTTTCTACACCCATCAGGGAGTGGACTGGAAGCGTACCTTTTCCGCCTTTGCGAATATGTTTTTGCATTTTTACGATACGAATCAGGGCGGCTCTACCGTTACCCAACAGCTGGTTAAAAACCTGACGGGGGACACCTCCCAAAGGCCCAGCCGTAAAATCCGTGAGATTATGCGTGCCAGGTATCTTGAAACCCACTACGCCAAGGACACTATTATTGAATGTTATCTTAATACCGTAGCTATGGGGCACGGCACCTACGGCGTTGAGGTTGCGGCAAACTACTACTTCGGTAAGAGCGTTAAGGATTTAACCCTTACAGAGTGCGCCTGCCTCGCCGCAATCACCAAAAGCCCCACCAACTACTCCCCCGACGATAACCCCGAGGCAAATTTAAAGCGCAGAAACTCCGTGCTTTATGAGATGTATGACCAAGGGTACATTACCAAGGAAGAGTACGAGGCGGCTAAAAACCAAGAGCTTAATCTTATTGCCTCTAAAGAGGAGCTTAACGAAACCGAAATAAACTCCTACTTTGTGGACGCGCTTATAAATCAGGTGGTAGACGACCTGTGCGAGAAGTACGGCTACGAGAAAAAGCGTGCTAAAAATATGTTCTATAGCGGCGGTTACAGAATTTACGCCACTATGGACCCCGCTATTCAATCCACAATGGAAGGGGTCTTTAAGGATGTTGACACCTACGGCATAAAGGGTGCAGACGGAAGCACACTTCAAGGCTCTATGACGGTAATGGACTACAACGGCCATGTGAAGGGACTTGTAGGCGGAATAGGCGAAAAGACGGGCAACCTTGTCCTGAATCGTGCCACCGAAGCCAAGCGCCAGCCCGGCTCTACAATGAAGCCTATTGCGGCATACGCACCCGCTATTGAAAAGGATTTAATCCACTATTCAAGCATCGTAAACGATACCAAAACCAACTACAACGGCTGGACGCCCGTCAACTGGTACGGCTCTTATTGGGGAAATATTACGGTACAGTATGCCCTTGAGCGCTCGGTCAACACAATCCCCGTACAGCTTGTAAATAAGATGGGGCCCCAAACCTCATTTGATTTTCTAACCGGGCAGCTTGGCATTTCCACCCTTACGGCAGAGGATGTAAACTTAGCGCCTCTGGGAATGGGAGGAACAAACGGCGGTATTAACACCCTGCAATCGGCGGCGGCCTTCGCTGTTTTCGGAAATTTGGGACAGTATCACGCGCCCACCCTTTACACAAAGGTTACCGACCAGCACGGCGAAACAATACTCGAGTACGACAGTGCGCCAACCGTGGCAATAAGCGAGGATACGGCTACGGTTATGAACCACCTTTTACAGACCGTTGTATACGGCGCTAACGGAACAGGTAAGAGTGCCGCAGGTTTCATTAATAATATGAAGATTTACGCCAAAACAGGCACCTCAAATAACGCTAATGACCTGTGGTTTGCAGGCGGCTCGCCCTATTATGTAGCCTCCTGCTGGTGCGGATATGACCAACAGCAAAAGGTTTCTAAAAGTTCTATCGCACGCACTATGTGGGGTGCGGTTATGTCTAAGATTCACTCTGGGTTAGAGCCCAAGGAATTTTCCGACAGCCCCTACGCCACAGAGCGGTATTACTGCACCTCAACCGGCGATCTTGCCACATCCGCCTGCCCCTCAAGGGCGGTAGGCTGGTACAAAAAGAGTAACACCCCCGATTACTGCGCCGAGCACGGGGGAGAAAAGCTCGGTACAGCGGAAGAGGTGCGAAAGTCGGAGGCCTCAAGCGAAGCAGACGCTTCCTCGGCTTCCGAGCCTTCGCCGAGTGAATAACTTTTCTTTTGCGAAACGGCAGATAGGCCGTTTCCTACCAACACCAAAATCCAATATCTGAAAAGTGATAGAATGTTACGATTCAAGAAGGTCGAAATAGGGGATATTTCGGTATTTAAAAAATATATCGGCTTTTCGGGGGAGCTTTCCTGCGAGAGCGCCTTTGTAAA
>CAJGCQ010000057.1 GCA_904501875.1 Clostridiaceae bacterium
AGTCCAATTAATATCTCGCCAAAAACAAAATTAAATCTCAGGATGACGCTTTTTAACCTCGAAAAATGCGTCATAGGCTATATCCGCCGCAAGGGCGATATCCTCATCGGTAAGCGCCGCATTTATAAAGTGGTTGTGGTGTGAGGCGATAAACAGTCCTCGCGAAACACACTCAGCCACCCACTCCTGATGAAGCATTAGGCTGTCATCATTAGCAATTCTTAAATAAAATAGCGCAGGTTCCCCAGAAACAACAAGGTTAAAGCCATTTTCTTCCGCCGCCTTTTTAAAGGCGCTTGTCAGCTTTTCGCCCTTTTGGCGGAAGAGGGTCGGCGTATCAAGCTTTTTCATTTTATTTATACTCGCAATGCAGGCGGCAAAGGGCACAGCGCTCATCCAGTAAGAGCCTGTAAATGAAAGGGAGGACGCCGCAGCCTTAAGAAATTCTCTGCCGCAGGCGGCGGACATATTATAGCCGTTGGCCAGCGCCTTGCAGAAGCAGATAATATCGGCCTTAATACCGTAATAATGGTCGCTCCCAGCAAGGTCAAGACGGAAGCCCGTTCTTACATCGTCAAAGATTAAAATAATACCGTGCTCATCGCAGAATTTTCTGACCGCCTGCCATTTTTCGTTAGTAGCGCAAACATTATCATAGAAATTGCCATGATCATAGGGCTGAGCGATTATAGCGGCAATATCTCCCCCTGTTTCCTCCCATGCTTTTTCGAGAGCTTGCATATCAAACCACGGGACAATTATATTATTTGCCACATCCTGCGGTGTAATTCCGGGATAATCCGCCTTCATAGCCCATGGGTCGTTGCCGTGGTAATAGCCCTTAAAAAACACCACCTTTTTCTTATGTGTAAAGGCTCTGGCACAAAGCACAGCAAAGGTAGTGGCATCTGTACCGTTTTTCATAAAATACGCCCAGTCGGCGGTGTCAATGGTATCTACCAAAAGCTCGGCACACTCAATCATTTTATATGACGGTGCGGTTGTGCAGTTACCGCTTTTGAGCTGTTCGAGTGCGGCGGCATCCACATCGGGGTCATTGTAACCCAGCACATTAGGTCCGTAAGCGCACATAAGGTCTAAGTATTTATTCCCGTCCATATCCCAAAAATATGTACCCTCTGCCTTAGAACTTATAAGGGGCCACTTTTCAATGGGTAAAAACAATCCCTCAGAAGGGCCTAAATGCCCGTAAATTCCCGATGGAATTACATCAAGCGCACGGTTAAACCATTCACGGCTTTTATTATGTGAATATTCAGGATATTTGCTCATTTAAAACTCTCCTTAAGAAAGATACAGCGAAACACGGTCGAGTATGCGGTTGATATTGTCAACCATAGAAAGCATGCCCGCAAGCCGTATGTTGCCCTTGCACATTTCGTTAATTGTGGAAACCGTACCACCGAACAATCCGTAAGCCAAATCAATATCGGCAAACTCCATTATAGCGTTTGGATTTTGTGCCGCTTCGTAAAGAGTTTCAAAACGGTGATTTTTAATCCTTATTGTAACCTGCGCTTTATCCTTAACCCCTAAGGATACATCGCCGTCGGCGGTGTTCCCTGCCGAAATCATAGCTATGGAATCGGAGTTTGCAAGCCCCGAAATCGCCCCCGCAACGGTGTACATTGTAAGGAGTGTGCTTTCCTCAAAAAAGGCTCTGTCCTTTAAATTTTCCTGGGTCGGGCGCAAAAGCTCTGTAAGCCTGTTTGTAAGCTCGGTAAATGTTCCGCTCAAAAATACAAGCAGTTTTATTATTCCCTTAACGGGCACACCCGGTTTCCCCTCGTTTATCATAAGATTAAACTTTTCAGGGGAAGAAAAGTTCATTTTACAGTCGGCATTGTCCGCTCCCTCGGTAATTGTACAGCCGTTTTTATCAAAATGAAAGGTTCGGCAGGGGCCGTTCTTAACCCTAAAACAAACAGAAATCGGTTTTTTAATTTTCTGTAAAATTTTCTTTGCCTTGCCGTCAAGCTCGCAAAGCATCTGTAATGTACCCAGTACTCCATACATATTAGCATAGGAAAGCGCCTTTTGCTCAATCATTTTTCTTCCTCCTTTTGCTCGTCAAGGGATAGATAAAAGCTGGGTATAAATTCCTCTATAAATATATCCGCCTCGGGGCAGTTAAGGCATTTTATGCCCTCTCTTATGGTCCTTTCCGCCACCTCAAACTCTCGGTTGCCCATTTTAAGCTCTTCAATACACTTAATAAGGGCAGAAAGCTTATCAGCCGCCTTAACAAGCCGCTTTGTCTCGCTATCGGGGCTAAAAATCGGCTTAAAGTCCTCTTTAAAATCCTCAGGGAGCATATTAATAAGGCTGTCCCCCGCCGCCGCCTCAATTTGCTTATAGGCAGACTTGATTTCGCTGTTATAGTATTTAATTGGGGTCGGCATATCCCCTGTTATAATCTCGGTGGAATCGTGGTATACAGCCGCTAAGGCCGCTTTTTGCGGGTCGGCGTTTCCGCCTAAGCGCTTATTGTTAATAATCGCCAGTGCGTGGGCAATCTGTGCGGTTTCAAGGGAATGCTCGCTTAAATTCTCCCTGCGAGTATTTCTCATAAGTCCCCAACGGTAAATATTTTTCATTCTCGACATCATCGCATAAAAATGATTGTACAAAATTTTCACATCCTTTATTGAATATTATACCATTAACTGTTATAATATCAATAAAGAATTTTAAAAAAGGATAGGATTAAATGGATTTTTCTTATGTGAAGCATACTGCGCTCCATCCGCAAAAAGAAAAATACCTCTCAACCTTTGTTATCGCACTTATCACTGCGGCGGCGCTTTTTGTGCCGTATATAATTTTAGGCGAGGGTTATTTTATCTTTTACGGTGATTTCAATGTTCAGCAAATACCCTTTTACAGTCAGTGCCACAAGGCTATTCGGGAGGGCAATATTTTTTGGAGCTGGACCACCGACCTCGGCGCTAACTTTATCGGCTCATACAGCTTTTATCTTCTGGGCAGTCCTTTCTTTTGGCTGACTATTCCTTTTCCTAACTGGTTCGTGCCCTATCTTATAGGCCCCCTTCTTATACTGAAATTCGCCTGTGCGGCCTTTACCTCATACTGCTATATAAGACGGTTTACCCGCACCCCTCAGGCGGCAAGGCTTGGCGGTCTTTTATACGCATTCTCGGGCTTTTCGGTGTATAATATCTTCTTTAATCATTTTCACGAAGCTATCATTGTTTTCCCGCTCTTGCTTTTATCGCTTGAGCTGTTGATTACCGAAAACCGCCGCTTTGTATTTGCCTTTACGGTGGCTCTTTGCGCAGTTACAAACTATTTCTTCTTCTTTGGAATGGTTGTCTTTACCGTTATTTACTTCTTTGTCCGCCTTTTCTCGGGCGCAATAAAGGTAAAGGCCTCCCGTTTCCTTGCGCTTGTATTCGAGGCGGTGCTGGGACTTGCCCTCTCCGCCTTTCTGCTGCTACCCAGCATTATGGCGATTACGGGCAACAGCCGTATTTCGGAGGTGTTGCTTGGTTGGAATGCGATTATGTACGGCAAGGAGCAAATATACGCCAATATTTTAGAGTGCTTCTTCTTCCCACCCGATATTCCCGCACGCCCCGTATTTTTCCCGAACGCCAATGTAAAATGGTCGTCTTTGGGCGGCTGGCTTCCCCTTTTCAGTATGGTAGGCGTTTTTGTCTGGTTTTCACAGCGCAAAAATCATTGGCTTAAAAAGGTAATCGGCATTTCAATTTTTATGGCTATGGTGCCGATTTTAAACAGCGCATTTTATGCCTTTAACACCGCATATTACGCTCGCTGGTTCTATATGCCCATTCTTATGATGTGCCTTGCTACCATTTCGCTTACAGAGGACAGTAAGGTAAATTGGTCTGTAGGTTACAAGTGGGTTTTGGGAATAACCATCGCCGTCACCCTGGTAATAGGCTTTTTCCCGCAGAAAAACAGCAATAATGACGGGCTGATTTTCGGTCTTTACTCCCAAAGCGAAGACGGAATGTATATCTTCCGTTTTTGGGTAACCTGTGCTATAGCGATTTTAAGTCTTGTAATACTCGGTATGCTTTTAAAGCTGATAAAAACCGACCGAAAGGATTTTTACAGGGGAGCTACGGTCTGTGTATGTATAATCTCGGCGGTTTACGGGAATTTCTTTATCGCCTGCGGCCGCTCCCATTCCTATGAAATAAAAGATGTTATGATTGACCAGCTTATCGAGGGCGAGGTCGATTTAGAGGTGGACAGTAATTTCAGGGTAGATGTTTATGACGGGGTGGATAACACCTCAATGTATTTAGGGCTTCCAGGTATTAACGCCTTTCATTCGGTAGTTCCCGCCTCAATTATGGAGTTTTACGATTACATCGGGGTTGAACGCAGCGTCGGCAGTCGTCCCGAAACAGATGTGCCGGCGATTCGCCCCCTTTTATCGGTAAAATACCTTTTAAACCGCAAGAACGGCGATAGCTTTTTAGACGATGATAACGAGCCTTTGATGCCTGACTACAAATATCTCAAAACAAGCGGAGGATATTATATTTACGAAAATAAGAATTATATCCCCTACGGATTTTCCTATGATTATTATATGGACTACGACTTCTGCGACTCATATGCTGAATCCGACCGTGCCTCGCTTATGCTTAAGGCGATACTTTTAACCGATGAGCAGATACAGAAATACGGCTATTTGCTGGATAATATAAAGGATTTAGAGCTACCTTTCTATAATTACGGGGAGGACGGCACTACCCTTTCGCTTACAGACGATGCTATGGCTTATGATTGCGAGCAGTTAAGGCAAACCTCGGCGGATTCCTTTGAGATAGACAACTACGGCTTTACCGCCAAGGTCACAAGGGACAAAGAAAACCTCGTCTTCTTCTCTGTGCCCTATGACGAGGGCTGGACAGCTACCGTAAACGGAAAAGAAGTTGAAATTGAAAAGGTAAACGCAGGCTTTATGGCTGTAAAGGTGGATGCAGGGGCAAGCGAGATACGCTTTAATTACACCACCTCGGGGCTTGTAAACGGACTTTTGCTTACAGGCTCAGCTTGTATTGTACTCCTTATTTATATCATTATTTGGAGCATTTATAAAAGGCACCACTCGCCCGATAATTACTATCCCGAGGGTGAAGAGCTTATAAAGAAATGGCGTGAGCAGGACAGAGAGGACGCCCTTAAAATACTTGCCGAGCGTTTCCCCGAAACACACAAGGAAAGCATATTAGACGACAATCCGGATATTAATATTCCTCACATTGAAAACGGCTTTGACGGCGGCTTCAAGATTGATTCCAATATGCTTGATGAAGATAAATAATATATTAACGCAAAATCGGTTGCCCGTAAAGCGGACAGCCGATTTTTTATATATTAATAATAATCGGCATTATGCCGTTTTCCTCTATATCAATAACTGCGTAGCTTTTATGAGAGTCACGGGGCTGTGAACAGGAGCCGGGATTCACAAGATATATACCGTCTTCATATAATATTTGTGAGGTGTGGGTATGGCCGAATAGGGCGATATTGCAGTTAAGCTGTTTTGCAGTTTCCAGCAGCCGCTCTATTCCGTGCTTTACCCCTAAGGTATGACCGTGGGTATAAAAAATCCTTTTACCGCCTATTGTTTCAATATCAGACGAAGGAAAGCTTGAAAAATAATCGCAGTTACCGCTTACGATATAAAATTTTTTATCGGGAAATTCCAAATTCATATCCTCAATATCGTAGGTGACATCACCTAAAAAGAAGATATGCTTGGAGTCCTCCCTATCTTCAAGAATTCTGCGCACCGTATGCTCACTTTTGTGGGAATCGGAAATAACGGTAATTCTCATATATTCACCTATTCTATAATATATTTTAAATTCATAATATTAAATATACCAATAAACGGGGGATTTTTCAATGGATAACAGTAAAATCGATAAAAAAAAGCTTATGGATGCGGTGATTTCCTCCTCGGGCGGGAAAATTGACAAAGAAACCTTCCAAGGGGCTATCGAGGAAAAAAACATCGACCCCTTACTCAAAAATCTCTCAGCTGAGGACAAAGAAAAGCTGAAAAGCGTAATGTCCGACAAAAAAAGTATGGAAGCGGTGCTTAACAGTCCACAGGCAAAGGCACTGCTTAAGGCGTTTTTAAAGGGTGGAGGAAAGAATGGATGATTTAGGTTCTAAGCTTACCGAACTATTAAATGACCCTGAAAGTATGAACCGTGTACGGCAGATGGCAGAAAGCATTTTAGGCGAGAGCGGCGGCGATGCTCCCGCTCCTGCCGCCTCGCCTGATATTTCCTCTATAGGCGATATGTTAGGCTCAGGCGAGCTTCAGTCTATAATATCCGTAATTTCCAAAATGAAGTCCGCCGAGGACGATTCCCGTGTACAGCTTATCTCTGCACTTCGTCCTCATTTAAGCGAGGAGCGCAGAAAACGAGCCGATACCGCAATTAAAATTCTAAAATTATTAGATGCCCTTCCGCTGATAAAGGAAAGCGGACTGCTTAATTTGTAAGGTGATAGCGTGAAAAATCACGCTAAAAATAATAAAGACGCCTGTTTCTCGCCTTTGTTACCAAAGGCAACCGAAACAGATGCGATATAATAATCACCATTTCGGTGATTTTTCATCGCATTTTGTGTCTCAGAAAGAAATGGTGATTATTATGGAAGATAATGAGTTTGTGCGCCAAAGCAGAGAGGCGATAGAAAAAATGCGGGAGATGAACTCCCGAGCAAGAGTAGATAACAACGGGCAAAATATGCCCCCTACTCCACCCTTTGTGCGTCTGCAAGGAAAGCGCCAAGGCACACCCCCGCAAAGGCAACGGCAATCCGGTACTTCTCCTTTGGAAAACTCTATACCAAAAAGCAAAGAGAGCGAAACTAACAAAAACAGTAAAGATTCAGGTTTTTTAAGCGGGCTTAACATACCTTTTTTAGATATGCTGTCCCGTGAGACCGATGTATCCCTGATAATCGGTCTGCTGCTTATTTTAATGAGCGAAAAGGCGGACAAAAAACTCCTTTTTGCCTTGGTTTACATTCTCCTTTAAGAGGAAAAATTTTGAATTTTAAGCTTGCAAAAAAGTCATTATGTAAACTCGGACAACCTTATAAGTTTTTCAACTTATCCACCGATATATTAACATTTTAGGGTTGTTTAAGACGAGTTTTCGGGCTTTGCGGGCATTTTTCGGTGGATAACTGTGTTGATAAGTTGAATAAAATTTTATTCATCGTAAAATGAATAAAAAATTTATGTAAAGCTTTCGACAAAAGCCGACAGCTTTTATTTTCGTTTTATTGCCTTGATTTCTACATAAAACCGTCAGGGTATTCGTAAGTTTTGACGATTGGATTTTTTTACCTGACGGGGTAAAAAAATACTTTATTTTTTTAAAAAAATGTAGTATTATA
>CAJGCQ010000058.1 GCA_904501875.1 Clostridiaceae bacterium
GGTGCTTAAAGCACCCTTTCTGTTTCTATTACAACAAATTTTCTTATTTTGTCAAATCAAAACAAAACCGAAGCAATAAAATTTACCGACATACAAAGAAGGATACCGATAGCGGTGGGAATTGCGCAGCTAAGTGCCGTCCATTTAAGACTGCCGGTTTCTTTTTTTATTGTAAGGAGAGTTGTAGAGCAGGGCCAGTGCATAAGGGTAAAGATTATAAAGCATACCGCCGTGACGGCGTTCCAACCGTTGGAAACAAATAACGCCTGCATTTGGGCAAGACTGTAGACGCTTTCGATAGTTCCCGCCGAAAGATAGCTCATCATTATTATGGGTACTACAATCTCGTTTGCGGGAAAGCCTAATATGAAGGCGAAGAGGATTACGCCGTCAAGTCCCATAAGTTTGCCTAATGGGTCGAGAGCATTAGCGCAAAGGCTTAAAAGACTGCTTCCCGATACCGTAATATTTGCTAATAGCCAAATGATAAGTCCTGCGGGAGCGGCTACCGAGGCGGCTCTGCCTAACACAAAAAGCGCACGGTCAAATATCGAGTGCACTATCACCCTGCCTATCTGCGGGCGGCGGTAGGGCGGGAGCTCAAGGGTAAATGAGGAGGGTACACCCTTTAATAGGGTCTTTGAAAGCACCTTTGTTACAAGAAAGGTCATTCCTATTGATAAAATAATCGCAACAGTCAGCACCGCAACCGAAATAAACGAGGAAAGTCCTCCGTTAGTACCTGCCGCAAAAAACATTGCGATTATTGAAATTAACATCGGAAATCTGCCGTTACAGGGGATAAAATTGTTTGTAAGCACCGCTAAAAGCCGTTCTCTCGGGGAGTCAATAATTCTACACCCCACAATGCCTGCCGCATTGCACCCAAAGCCCATGCATATTGTAAGCGCTTGCTTTCCGCATGCGTCACAGCGTTTAAAGGGTCGGTCAAGGTTATAGGCAATCCTCGGAAGATAGCCTGAGTCCTCTAAAAGGGTGAAAAGCGGGAAGAATATCGCCATAGGCGGGAGCATTACCGCAATTACCGAGGCGAGCACCCTGTAAACCCCGTCAATAAGCACCCCGTGAAGCTGGCTTGGCGCATTAATTGAGACGAAAACCGCATTAAGCTTATCCCCGATAAATCCAAAAAGGCTTGACAAAAGCTCCGAGGGGTAATTTGCCCCTGTAATGGTAAGCCAAAAAATAGCGCCGAGCAAAAGGAGCATAAAGGGATAGGCAGTAAATTTTCCCGTAAGCAGTTTATCAAGTCTGCGGTCTCGCCCGGAGTACTGCTTTTTTTCATATCTAACCGCACCCTCACAGATTTTTTCGGCGGCGGCTACAACGGCTGAAACGGTTTTGTCCTTTAGTTTTTGGGGATTAATGCCCGAGCCTTCGAGAGTGGCTTTTGCTTTATTAAGCGCTGCGAAAAGGGCAGGATTTTTAAGAAAATCGTCTCCTAAACAGCCGCAAATCTCACATAATAGCGAGCTGTCGCCGTCCAGCAGCTTAAGTGAGAGCCAACGGCTGTTGATTTTGCCTTTAGAGAGCCGCTTTGCCTCAGGCTCAACAATAGCTATTGCCTGTTCAATTTCAGGTGAATATGTCACTTTAAAAGGCTTATTTTCTCTCTTGTTATCACAGGCGGTGTCAAGCGCATCCAAAAGCCCTTCAAGGCTTTTCTTTTTGCGAGCCGTAACCCCTATTACGGGAACGCCCAGGCGCTCTTCAAGCTTTTTTAAATCAATGCTGATTTTTTTTCGCTTTGCCTCGTCCATAAGGTTTACACATACAATAACATTCGAGGAAATCTCAAGGGTTTGAAGTACCAAATTCATATTTCTTTCAAGGCAGGTTGCGTCGCAGACCACCGCTACCGCATCGGGCGCACCAAAGCAGATGAAATTCCGTGCAACCTCCTCCTCGGCGGAGTGTGCCATAAGAGAGTAGGTTCCCGGTATATCAACCAAAACAAAAGAATGTTTTTTGCTTTTGCAGTAGCCTTGTGCGTTGGTGACTGTCTTGCCCGGCCAGTTGCCCGTGTGCTGATTAAGTCCCGTTAGGGCGTTGAAAACCGTACTTTTGCCTACATTAGGGTTTCCCGCAAGGGCTATAATTTTATCGTTTGGACTCTGCTTTTTTATAATAAGGCCTGAATCCACCGCACCTATTCCCACCGAGCTTTTGGTAAGACCCATATGTTTTCCCTCCGCTGTATGTAATCTTCTAATTATATGGTATTCTAAAGTCACCCGGTTTGTTAATGCGGAATATATCAGCCTTCTTGGGAATAATAGCAAAGGAGGCGATTTTTATGCTATCACTTTGGGAAAGTTCTACAAAAAGGCCTGAATTTCCGAAATTAAGGGGAAATACCCACACCGATGTACTTATAATCGGCGGAGGCATTGCGGGAATACTGTGCGGATATAAACTAAAAAATGCGGGTGTAGACTGCGTTATAGCCGAATCAGATAAAATTTGCAGGGGTGTAACTTCAGGTACAACCGCAAAAATCACAGTTCAGCACGGCGCAGTTTTTGATAAGCTTATCAATAAGTTCGGAACGGAGAAAGCAGGACTTTATCTAAAGGCTAACGAAAAGGCACTTTCAGAATACAGGGAGCTTTGTAAAAGCATTGACTGCGATTTTAAGGAAACAGACTCCTATATTTACTCGCTTTCCGACCGGAGAAAAATTGAAAAAGAGGTAACCGCACTTAACAAGATAGGCGGAAATGCGGAATTTTGTGAAAAAACCGAGTTACCGTTTAGGGTGGCAGGAGCGGTAAAAATGTCGGGACAGGCGCAGTTTAATCCCTTAAAATTCTTGTATTCTATTGCAAAAGACCTCGCAATATATGAAAACACCGCCGTAAAGGAGCTTAAAGGGCTTACGGCGGTGTGTGACAGCGGAGAAATAAGGGCGCAAAAAATCATAGTAGCCACCCATTTCCCGATAATTAATAAGCACGGGAGCTATTTTTTAAAGATGTATCAAAAGCGGTCATATGTATCGGCGTTTTTGGGAGCTAAACCTATTAACGGTATGTACCGTGATGAATCGGAAAAGGGATTTTCCTTCAGAAGTGCGGGAAAGGTCCTTATAATCGGCGGGGAGAGTAAGCGTACGGGTGAAAAAAGCGGCGGTTGGGAGCAGATACGCTCCCTTGCGGAAAAATATTACCCGACTGCCACCGAAAAATTTAATTGGGCGGCGCAGGACTGCATAACCCTTGACGGCGTGCCGTATATCGGCAATTACTCGGTAAATACCCCCGATTTATATGTAGCGACAGGGTTTAATAAGTGGGGTATGACATCGTCTATGGTTGCGGCGGAAATACTGGCAGATATGATAAATGGCAAGACAAATGAATTTGCCAAGGTCTTCTCGCCCTCAAGGCATATTTTAAGAAAACAGCTTGTCCTAAATGCGGGGAGTGCGGTATGCGGTCTTGTGTATCCTACCGTAAAGCGCTGTCCCCACTTAGGCTGCGCCCTTAAATGGAATAAAAACGAGCGTAGTTGGGACTGCCCCTGCCACGGCTCCCGCTTTTCAGAGGACGGAAAGCTTTTAAACAACCCCGCAACAGGGGATATTGATTTACATGTTAGAGATTAGACGATAGATATTAGAAATATCCCTAAGTCAGCTCCGCTGACAGCCCCCTTTAGGCAAGGGGGCTTTTTTAGCTTGTGCAAATTTGATATTTAAATCAAAATCGGCTGTATCTGCTCGCCGTTTAAGGCTTTTTCCACCGTTTGCGGGATAAGGAAAAAATCGCATACCAAGGAATTGTTTTTGCCTATCGGGTCGTCCTGACGGTAGGGAACGAAATAAATATTTGAGGTGTTGTGCAGAAGCCCTAAATTTTTAGCTGACGCACCCAGTGCGTCGTTGGTGGCTACAGCCAGCACTACAGGCTTGTTGTTTCTAAGGCTTGCCTTTACCGCCATTGTGACGGGTGTATCGGTAATACCAAGCGCAATTTTTGCCGCCGTATTGCCCGTGCAGGGGGAAACGACTATCATATCAAGAAGATTTTTAGGACCTATCGGCTCGGCGGCGGCAATATCGTGTATAATTTCCTCGCCGCAAATTTCCTCGACCTCGCTTATTAAATCTTCCGCTTTACCGAAGCGTGTATCGGTGCTATATACAATCTGCGACATTATCGGCTTTATTTTATAACCCTCGTCTGCAAGAGCTTTTAGGGCTGCGAGGGATTTTTTTATTGTGCAGAAGGAACCGCAGAACGCATATCCCAGTGTAATGTTTTTCATAAAGTTCTCCTCTTTTTATATATGTGAATTAAGTATCTCTATTACGGTTTCCGCTAAAATTTTTCCTGCGGTAAGGGGTGCGGTGATTCCAGGTAGACCCGGTGCTTTAAGAGCGGTAATGCCGCAGTCTCTGGCGGCTAAGATATCAAAACCGCCAAATGTTGACAAATCAATTAACAGCTTTACGGCACAGTCTTCAAAAGCTTTTTCCTCAATCGCCTTGACATCCACAGTGTTAAAAACAATATCGTAATCCGAAAGCGAGCTGCTTACTGCTTTGGTTTCTAAAGCAGAATAGCCCAAAGCCTTAATGAGCGCAAAATCGGCGGGCTTTCTAGCGCTTACAGTGACATATGCTCCGAGGGCTTTCAGCCTGTCGGCCAAAACCTTACCGACCCTGCCGTAGCCTATTACAAGCACTCGACTTTGCCACAAGGTAAACGAGGTGTTTTCAATCGCAAGCTTTATTGCCCCCTCAGCGGTGGGAATTGCATTAAGCAGGGAATAGCTGTCAAGCGCCCCGTAATCTATGCAGTTTTTGTCCTTAAAGGTGTAATTACATGTTAGCAATAGACGGTTATCCGCCTTGTCTGCCACTTGAGAAAGATAGATTTTTTGCCTTGCAAAGGGGGCAAAGACAGTTTCACCGTCCTTTGTGGTGGGGACGGGCAGGAGCAAAACATCGCCGTTTATATTTCCCTCTTCCTCGTCATAAAGACCTACAGTGTTCACCGAAAATCCATTTTCTTTTAATATCTTTTCGGCAATTTTAAGGCGTTTATCGCCGCCTATTACGGTAATCTTCTTCATACTAATCATCTCTGTAAAAAAAATAAGCGCCTACTGTGTACATTACAGTTTATGGCGCTTATAGCTTTTTAGTTACGGTTAAATTCTTCTGATTTTTGAAGCAATATACTCTTTCTGTTAAGCTCGGGATTCGCTACAACCGATTTTCTGAGATATTCGAGGGTTTCACCGATTTTCTCGCCGCTGATACCTAAATCAATAAGATTTTTCCCTCCGATTTTAAGGTCGGAAATTCTGTAGGGCTCGCCGTTTTCTATTATGTCACGGAGTAAATTAAGAGCGTTTTCGGTATGGGCGCCGAAATAGTGCTTTTTGAAATACAAATATTTTTCCACCGAGTAGGGGTCGGTTTTAAATAACATTTCCTTAATTTCCGGCTTGCTTTTTGGAAAGGGAAGGGATAAAAGGGTTAAAATATTTTGGTAAAGCTTTTTTTCCTTGTTTGAGGGCTTTAAAAAATTTAGAGCCGATATTAAATCATTTGTAGCAGAATAGAGAAAACTAAAAAGGGCAAGACCTTCGCTTTGCAGGGGAACGATTTTTGAATAATCAGGATTTTTAATCCCTATAAATCGGAGTCCCTTTATATCGGTAAGCGGCTTTAAAGATATAGGATTTTTGCCGTTTATAGCTTTCCTAAGCTCCGAAGAAATGCGCTCGGCTGAGATGTTTTCAAGCAAAGGAGCACATTTAAGGGCGGCGTTAAGGGTTTCTTTTTCGGGGGTGAACTTTAAAACAGAGGCAAAGCGGAAAAGCCGCAGGATTCTAAGTGCGTCTTCAGTAAAGCGCTTTTCGGGCTCGCCTACCGCACGGAGAATTTGGTTGTTTATATCCTCGGTACCGCCGAAAAAGTCCTTAACACCCTCGCTTTTATTATAGGCTATTGCGTTTACCGTAAAATCCCGGCGGGCAAGGTCCTCTTTAAGGCTTTTAACAAAGGTTACGCTCATAGGTCTTCTGTGGTCGGCATAGTCGCCGTCGGCACGGTAGGTTGTAACTTCTGCGGCAATACCGCCGTTTATTACGGTTACCGTACCGTGCTTAATGCCTGTGGGGACGGTCTTTTCAAAAAGCGTAAGGATAGCTTCGGGCGGGGCAGATGTGGTAATATCATAATCGTGCGGGGGAATACCCATCAGCATATCCCGCACACAGCCGCCTACAAGGTAGGCTTCAAAGCCGTTTTTCACAAGCGTATCGATAATAAATTGAATTTCTTTGGGAATATAAAGCATATTTTTCCTTCTTTCGTTAAAAAAGGGTTTATTTTTTTAGCAATAGGCAATATAATAATAGGTGAGATTAATATGTTAGGAGAAGTTTTATGAAACAGCTTCGTGCGGAGGATAAAATAATTGAGGGCGTAAAGCATATTCATATGATAGGCATAGGCGGCAGCGGTATGTGCCCCCTTGCGGAAATACTTAACGGCAAGGGCTATTATTTAACGGGGTCGGATAATAATGAGAGCGACCCGCTTGCCCGTGTTAAGGCACTGGGTATTCCTGTATTTATGGGTCATAAAGCGGAAAATATAAAGGGTGCCGAGCTTGTGGTATACTCGGCGGCTATATCTGCCGACAACCCCGAGCTTAAAGCCGCCAGAGAAAAGGGCATACCCACAATGGAGCGTTCACATATGTTGGGTGCGCTGACAAGGCATTTTGATAATGTTATAGGGGTTTGCGGTACCCACGGCAAAACCACCGTCACCTCTATGATAACACAAATTTTAATATTAAACAAGCAGGATCCTACAGCGGTTATCGGCGGCAAGCTTCCCCTTATTAATTCAAACGGCATTTCGGGCAAATCGGAGACTATGGTTTGCGAGTCCTGCGAGTTTGTGGACACCTTTTTACAGCTCTCTCCGGATGTTGCGGTACTGCTTAATATAGACAATGACCACCTTGATTATTTTAAAACTATGGAAAACCTGACCCTCTCTTTCCATAAGTTCCTTAAAATGGCGAAAAAAGCCTATATTAACGGCGATGATGAGTTGGCGCACAAGGCGGCAGAGGATATTACCGCTGAAGCCGTCACCTTTGGCTTTAATGAAGATAACCACTACCGCGCTGATAATATTAAGGGCGGTAAATTCGGCTTTTCCTTTGATGTAATTAAAAACGGCGAAAAAATCATTAATATTCAAATGCATATCCCCGGCAGACACAATGTTTTAAACGGGCTTGCCGCCTTTGCGGTATGTTTTGATATGGGTGTTTCGGCCGAGGGTATTAAGGACGCTATTGAAAAATTTTCGGGAGCGGGCAGGCGGTTTGAATTTTTGGGCGAGTACGACGGATTTGTTTTAGCCGA
>CAJGCQ010000059.1 GCA_904501875.1 Clostridiaceae bacterium
CCGAGAACTGTGGTGAACGCAAAAAGGAACATAGCAATCGCAATGAACTTTTGACCGATGTTACCCCAACTGAAAACTGTATTAAATGCACCGCCTACAAGTGTTGCATCATTAAGTCCCTCGGCAAGAGCGCCTGTTTTAGTATTGAATACACCGGAAGTTAAAACAACAAGAGCGGTCATTGTGCAAACTATCATTGTATCGGCAAATACTTCAAATATACCCCACATACCCTGCTTAACGGGTTCCTTAACATTTGAGTTGGAGTGAACCATTACCGAAGAACCGAGACCTGCCTCATTAGAGAATACGCCTCGCTTAAAGCCCTGCTGTGCCGCAAGCATAATAGCACTTCCAATTGTTCCGCCGACAAAGGCTTCGGGCTTAAAGGCATTCACAAATATCGCTTTAAAAGCAGGGAGAATGTGTGCGTAATTTACACCTATAACTACAAGGCTTCCCGCCACAAAAATTACAACCATAAAGGGTACGATTTTTTCGGCAACACCGGCAATTCTCTTGAGTCCGCCCAAGGTTATAAGGGCGACTAAAGCCATAATTATTGCGCCTAAAACAATATTATAAAGTGAAACGCCCGAGAAAACCTCAATAGAAGAAAGAGAGGATACATCAAAGGCTACCGCAACATTGGCAACAATCTTATTTACCTGACCCATACTGCCGATACCGAAGGATGCCAGCATTGTAAAGATACAGAAAATAACGGCCAAAACCTTACCTATGTATTTGCAGTGTTTTTTCTTGCCGAGGCCGTCCTGCAAATAATACATAGCGCCGCCCGACCATTCGCCGTTTGCATTTCTGCGGCGGAAAAATATACCCAAAACATTTTCGGAATAGTTTGTCATCATTCCCAAAAATGCGGCTACCCACATCCAGAAAACCGCACCTGCACCGCCCACACAAATTGCGGCGGCAACACCTGCTATATTACCTGTACCAACCGTTGCCGCAAGAGCGGTACACAACGCCTGGAAGGGGGAAATAGCACCCTTTTCCTTGGTGTGGCCTATTACTTCCTTTTTGAAAAGACTTCCTATGGTGTTAACCCACCAATGCTTTATATGGGATACCTGAAACACCTTTGTAGAGAGTGTTGCAATTAATCCCGTGCCAAGCAGAAGTATAAGTCCTACCCAGCCCCAAACGAAACCGTTAACGGCACCGTTCAGCTCTTCGATTTTTGATAAAAAAGCCTCCATAATAAAAACTCCTTAAAAATATTAAAGCCGAGCTTTATTTTAAGCTCGGCAAAAGAAACGGTGAAAAAATCTTCCCAAAAAGAAGAGTAGTTGCACTTTGTCCTTTTGCCTGAGAGATTAGCGAAACCGCCTTGCCCCTTCGGCACCCGATTTAATACGGGATTCTCCAAAGTTCTATCAGCTTACAGTCTTTGCCCGAAAAGGGGCGCCTGAGAGTGTTACTCCTTCGGCAACGAATATGTTTTTCCTGTAAGCATCATATAGATTTATTAAATTAATACCTATTATAACACATTTTTATGGGATTGCAAGAAAAATTTTTAAAAAACCGCTTTATCGCTTTAAAATATTAAATTTTTTCACAAAAAGCTTAATTTTTTATTGACTGGTAAAAAAATTGGTAGTATTATATATGAATAGAAATTAATGAGGAGGCAAAAAATATGTTAAAATCTGCTTATTTGCAAAAAGTTTATGCTAATGTAGAAGCAAGAAACCCCGGTGAAAAAGAATTCTTACAAACTGTTCAAGAAGTTTTAGAATCTATTGAACCTGTTCTAGAATCCAACCCCGAATACGAAAAATGGGGCATCATTGAAAGAATGGTAGAACCTGAAAGACAAATTCAATTCCGCGTATCTTGGGTTGATGACAATGGCCAAGTTCAAGTAAACCGCGGTTACAGAGTTCAATTTAACTCTGCTATTGGTCCTTACAAGGGCGGTCTTCGTTTCCATCCATCAGTAAATGCTAGTATTATTAAATTCTTAGGTTTTGAACAAACATTTAAAAACAGCCTTACAAGTCTTCCTATGGGCGGCGGTAAAGGCGGTAGTGACTTTGACCCAAGAGGTCGTAGTGACGGTGAAATCATGCGTTTCTGCCAAAGCTTTATGACTGAACTTTCAAAGCATATCGGCGCTAACTTAGATGTTCCTGCTGGTGACCTTGGTGTAGGCGCTCGCGAAATCGGCTATCTTTACGGTCAATATAAAAGACTTCGTAACGAATTTACAGGCGTACTTACAGGTAAAGGCCTTTCATACGGCGGTTCTCTTATCCGTCCTGAAGCTACAGGTTTCGGCGCTGTTTATTATGTAGATGAAATGCTTAAATCCTTTGGCGATACCATTAAAGGCAAAACCTTTGCTGTATCCGGCTTTGGTAATGTTGCTTGGGGTACTGTTAAAAAGGTTACCGAACTCGGCGGTAAGGTTGTAACAATCTCCGGTCCTGACGGTTATGTATATGATGAAGACGGTATTAACACCGACGAAAAGATTGAATTTATGCTTTCAATGCGTTCTTCAGGTCACGACAAGGTTAAGGATTATGCTGATAAGTTTGGCGTTCCTTACTTTGAAGGTCAAAAGCCTTGGGGCACAAAAGTTGACATTATTATGCCTTGCGCTACCCAAAACGAAGTTGATGTTAAAGAAGCTGAACAAATCATTGCTAACGGCATCAAATACTATGTAGAAGTTTCTAATATGCCTACCACTAACGAAGCAGTTGCATTACTTAAAGCAAATGGTGTTATTGTTGCTCCTTCAAAGGCAGTAAACGCTGGCGGTGTTGCAGTATCAGGTCTTGAAATGAGCCAAAACTCAATGCGTTACAGCTGGACTGCTGAAGAAGTTGATGCAAAACTCAAGCAAATTATGAAAAACATCTTTGAAGCATCTCTTAAAGCCGCTGAAAAATACGGTATGAAGGGTGACTTAGTTGCGGGTGCAAACATTGCAGGTTTCGAAAAGGTTGCCGATGCTATGCTCGCTCAGGGTGTTGCGTATTAATTAAAGATAATAATTTATGCAGAAAAAACGGTACAGTCTCGGTGATAGAGGCTGTACCGTTTTTTACACAAAAGGCTTTAAATATCAATGCCGTTTTTCTTTCATTCATTTGCCATTCACCTCATATATACATTTATCTATGTATGATTATACATAGCATATAGATAATTGCCGATGGGCGAAACCCTTATTCTTAAAAGCGATTTTTAGAGTTTGACATTTAGGCCTATTATATGTATACTAAATAATAGCGCAGGCTGTCTGTAAGCTCGGCGGCTGCTATGAATGATAATTTTATCACACTTGATGTTAAAAAGCTTCAGGATAAGCTCGAAGAAAACGGAGTTATACTCCACGAAAATCAGTTATAAGAGGTTGAATAAATGAATTACCGAATAAATCCGGCAGCATTTTCCGCCGTTTTTACCGTCCCCGCCGCCGTTGCGGATAATCACTTAAAGCTGGCACGGGGGGAGCATATAAAGGTTTTGCTTTACATAATGCGTAATATGACAGCGCCGATTGAGCCTAATGTGATTGCCGAGGCAACAGGAATTACAGAGTATGATGTTAAAGAGGCGCTGGTTTACTGGGAAGACGCAGGGATTTTAAGCTGTGACGGCACTGCCGCACAAAATATGGAAATAAAACCCAAGACTGCAAGCCGAGCCGAAAAGCCCAGCCGAAACGATGTGGCTTTGCGGGGTGCTGAGGACGAGAAGGTGAGTTACCTTTTAAGGAAAACCCAAATGCTACTGGGCAGAAATCTAAAGAGCAACGAGGCGAGCACCCTTGTTTGGCTTTATGACGACGAGGGACTTGATGTTTCTCTTATACTTATGATAGTGCAGTATGCGGCGGCGCATAATAAGGCTAATATCCGTTTTATCGAGTCAACGGCGGTTGATTGGATAAACAAAGGGATAGATACAGTTGCAGCAGCGGATAATGAGCTTAACCTATTGGCGATGGGGGAGCAGGCGTGGAAAATTGTAAGCTCTGCCTTCGGACTTGAGCGCCGAAAGCCCAGCAAAAAGGAAACCGAGTTTTCCTTGATTTGGGTGAACGATTGGAAAATGTCAAAGCAGATGCTTGAAATAGCGTACGAGGAATGCGTTAACACAAAATCGAAGTTTTCCTTTGCTTATACTGCGAAAATTATCGAAAGCTGGCACGAAAAGGGCTATAAAACCCCCGAAGACATACAGAAAAGAGAGAAAGGCGATGAAAAGGAGGGCTTTGCCGCCTATGACATCGACCTGTTTGAAAAAATGCTTAACACAAAGGATTAGAGTGATATGATTACAAGGGAAGAAGCTTACAAAAAGGCTATTGAACAAAAGAAACAGGGGCAAAAGGAGAAGCAAAGGCAGTATAATATGCTGCTTGATTCTGCTTATGCTTCTAACCCCCGTCTTAAGGAAATCGACAGGGAGCACGCCGCTGTGGGAGCAAACCTTGTGAATGCGGCGCTTTCGGGCGGAAAGGCACTTGATGGTTTAAAAAAACACTCTGCCGCACTTACTCTTGAAAAAAAGCTTATCCTTGAAAAGGCAGATGTTAAAGAGCCTACCCCTGATTGTCCGATTTGCGGGGACACGGGTTATGTAAGCGGTAAAATCTGCGACTGTGTCAAAAAGCTCGCCTGCGGTATTATGCTTACAGAGCTGTCGGCTGAAATGCCCCTTGAAAGCTCACGGTTTGATAATTTCAGTCTCAACTATTATAAGGACGAGGACGGCAAAGAGGGCAATCCACGCCGCAGAATGACGGCAATATTAAAGGTTTGCAAGGAGTATGTAATAGGTTTTGACCCCCGAAAAAGCAAAAACCTTTTGTTTATGGGTAGCTCGGGGCTCGGTAAAACCCACTTGACCTTGGCCATTGTTTCAGGACTTATAGAAAAGGGCTTTTTGCCTGTATACGGCTCGGCGGAAAATCTTTTTTGCAAAATAGAAAAGGAAAAATTCGCAGGGGAAAACCGAGGTACATATGAGTCAATCACTAACTGCGACCTTTTGGTTATAGACGATTTGGGTGCGGAAATGGCGACCTCATTTACAAAATCGGCGCTTTACAACCTTGTAAACACCCGCCTTTTATCGGGAAAACCCACCATAATAAATACAAATCTTACTATGAAGGAAATTGAAACCCGCTACACTGCGAGAATTTCCTCACGGCTTATAGGAAGCTATGACGCATATAAATTTATCGGCGGAGATATAAGACAGCAAAAGGCAGTCGAACGGATGAATAAGGAGTAATTCTTTTTGGATATAAAGAAATATAACGCAGGAGAATATGAGGTTGCCGTTATAGGCGGCGGTCATGCGGGGGTCGAGGCGGCTTTGTCCGCCGCAAGGCTCGGCTGTAAGACAATAATGTTTACAATAAGCGTTGACTGGGTGGGCAATATGCCCTGTAATCCGTCAATAGGTGGTACGGCAAAGGGTCACCTTGTGCGTGAGCTTGACGCTTTAGGCGGCGAAATGGGCAAGGCGGCGGATAAAAACACCCTGCAAAGCCGTATGCTTAATCTCGGCAAGGGCCCCGCAGTTCATTCCCTGCGTGCACAGATTGACCGCAGATCCTACAGCACATATATGAAGCATGCAGTAGAACTTCAGGAAAATCTTGATGTTAAGCAGTGCGAGATTACCGATATTTACCTCGAAAACGAAAAGTGGCACTGCGTATCAAAGCTGGGGGCAGACTTTTCCTGCCGCTCGGTTGTTATTGCTACGGGTACTTTTTTAGACGGCAGGGTGTATGTGGGCGAGGTGAACTATGCTTCGGGACCCGACGGTAATTTCCCCGCAACCGAATTGGCAGAGTCTTTAAAACGGCTCGGTCTGCCGCTTAGACGCTTTAAAACGGGAACTCCCGCCCGTGTTTCAAGGGACAGTATTGATTTTTTCGAGCTTGAAGTTCAGGAGGGGGACAGCCGTGTAGTACCCTTCAGTTATTCCACCGAAGCTCCCCCCGAAAATAAGGTGGTTTGCCACATTTCCTATACAAACGACGAGACAAAGCGGGTGATTTTAGAAAATATCAATCGCTCTCCCCTTTATGCGGGGGATATTGAGGGTGTGGGACCCCGTTATTGCCCGAGTATTGAGGACAAAATTGTCCGTTTTGCCGATAAAAAGCGGCATCAGTTTTTCATTGAGCCTTGCGGCATTAATACAGAAGAAATGTATTTGCAGGGGCTTTCTTCTTCACTTCCCGAGGAGGTGCAGATTGAGCTTTATAAGACCGTACCCTGCCTTAAAGATGTCAAAATAATGCGCAACGCCTACGCCATTGAGTATGACTGTGTTGATCCAACATCTATGATGGCAACCCTTGAAATGAAGGATTTTCCCTGCCTTTACGGTGCGGGGCAGTTTAACGGCTCCTCGGGATACGAGGAGGCGGCGGTACAGGGCTTTATTGCGGGCGCAAACGCCGCCTTAAAGGTGCAGGGTAAAGAGCCTCTTGTACTTTCCCGTGCCTCGTCCTATATCGGCACGCTTATAGATGACCTGGTGACAAAGGGCTGTTCTGACCCCTATAGAATGATGACCTCAAGGAGCGAGTACAGATTACTTTTAAGGCAGGATAATGCCGACGAACGACTTATGCCCATAGGCAGAAAATTAGGTCTTATAGACGATAAAACCTATTCTGATTTTTTACTTCGTATGGAGTTAAAGGAAAAGGAAATCAAGCGTCTTAAAACCACCTTTTTAGCTCCGAATGAGGGCTTAAACCATCTGTTAGAGGAAAATGGCACGGCGCCAATAAGCACAGGCACGCGCCTTTCCGAACTTATTAAAAGACCGCAGATAGGCTACGATATGTTGGCTCCATTTGATAAAGAAAGACCCGATTTGCCTTTTAGCGTGCGGGAAAAGGTCGAAACCGAGATTAAGTATGAGGGCTATATTGCCCGCCAGCAGGCGCAGGTGAACGAAATGCTCCGCCTTGAGGGCAAGGCTATTCCTTATGATATTGACTATTCCGCTGTTTACGGTCTTCGCCTTGAGGCGGTGGAAAAGCTTAATAAAATAAGACCCGCTAATATCGGTCAGGCGTCCCGCATATCGGGAGTTAGCCCCGCAGACATTTCAGTGTTGCTTATATATTTATCCTAATAGACATTAGAAGATATATGTTAGACTTTTTTATCCCGTACATATGTTTATTCTCGGAATACAGCGGCTTTGCCTTGGGGTATAAATTAAACTAAAACCTTGTAACTTTTTTAAAAATGTGATATTATAACTATATTAATTCTAAAGGCGGAATGGTTATGTGTAATGCAAATGAGGAAACGGCAAAA
>CAJGCQ010000060.1 GCA_904501875.1 Clostridiaceae bacterium
CTGCTACCCCGCAATCCTTGTAATCGGTCAGTTTATTGATGCGCTTAAATCAGGCAAATACGATGTAAATAAGACTGCTCTTATTTATTTCCAAACGGGTGGCGGTTGCAGAGCATCTAATTATATTTTTCTGCTTAGAAAGGCGCTGGAAAAGGCAGGCTACGGCTTTGTTCCCGTGATTTCCATTAACTTTGCGGGACTTGAAAAGCATTCAGGCTTTAAGCTTACGGTTCCTCTTTTACACCGCCTGTTTTATGCGATTATCTACGGCGATGTGCTGATGAATATTACCAACCAATGCAGACCCTACGAGCTTAACAAGGGCGAGACAAAGCGCCTTGCGGATAAGTTTACATTGGAGCTTGCCGACAAAATGCAGACCGAGGGTGTTTCCTTTAAAAAGGTTAAGGCAAATTGCAAGGAAATGTTAGAAGCCTTTGCTAAAATACCTCGTTCTGATGAGAATAAGGTTAAAGTCGGTGTAGTAGGGGAGATATATGTTAAATATTCACCTCTTGGCAACAATAATCTTGAGCAGTTTTTGCTTGACGAGGGTGCCGAGGTTGTAGTACCCGGTCTACTTGACTTCTTTATGTACTGTATTGTCTCAAATCAGACCGATATTTCCCTTTACGGACTTCACAAAATGCGCAAGCCTGTACTCGATTTTGTCTTTAATTATCTGGTTAAACAGCAAAAAGAGATTATTGCGCTTATGGAAGAAGACGGGAATTTCACACCCCCAACGCCTATTACGCATACAATGGAATTGATACAGGACTTTATGGGGCTTGGCACAAAAATGGGTGAGGGATGGCTTTTGCCTGCAGAAATGCTTGAGCTTAACGACGAGGGAGTGCACAATATTGTTTGTACCCAACCTTTCGGTTGCTTGCCTAATCATATTTGTGGCAAGGGTATGATGAAACCCCTGAAGGAAAAAAATCCCCATATGAACATTGTGGCTATCGATTACGATTCGGGCGCTTCAAAGGTTAATCAGGAAAACCGCATTAAATTAATGCTTGCGAACGCAAGGGCAAACCTTGAGGAAAAAGAGCGGGAAAACGCCGTTTTGCTAAGCGATGAGAATATAAATCAAAAAAATTCTAAAAAAATACTTGACAAAGCGGAAGTTTAGTGCTATTATATCGACAATAAAGTAAAACCTATAATTAAGAAGAGTAACTTTACTTAAAACCTAAAGAGAGCAGTTGGCGGTGGAAATACTGCGGCAGAGAGTATTGTGAATGGACTTATGAGGGCGGCCGAAAGCATTTTGTGAGTAGTAGCCGACGGGATCCGTGCCCGTTATCCGAACGGCTTACATATTTGTGTAAGAAATGAGCGGTCGGTTTTCCGACAACTTGGGTGGTACCGCAGGATTACAAGTCTTGTCCCATATTTGGGATAAGACTTTTTTATTTGTCCATAGGAGGGAAATTTATGTTTTTATTAACTAAGCGATGGCGGCTTTCTCTTTGACTATAAAAAACAAAATTTAACATTTTTAAGGAGAAAATCATCATGAGAAACATTAAAAAAATTATTGCTTTTGTATTAACATTAACACTTGTATTCGCATTTGCGGGCTGTGGCTCTAAAGATACTTCTTCGGATAAGAAGATAATCGGCATTATTCAGTTCGGTTCGCACGCATCTCTTAACAACTGCTATGACGGCATTATTAAGGGACTTGCAGAAAACGGCATCAACGAGGAAGATTACAATATAGAGCTCTTAAACAGCAACTTTGACCCGAGCGTTTCCCAGACACAGGCAAACAATCTTGTAAACAAAAATGCGGCTGTTATCATTGCTGTTGCAACCCCCTCGGCTGTAGCCGCCGCCAACGCCGCCGCAGATAAGGATGTACCTGTTGTATATTGCGCTATTACAGATTCTACCGTAATGGAAAATTACGATAATGTTACCGGCTCTTCAGACATTCCCAACTTTGAAAAACAGTTAGAGGTTGTAACAGGCTTCATGAACAAGACCAACCTTAAAATCGGCGTGCTTTACTCAACAGAGGAATCAAGCTCACCTGTTCAGGTAGAAAACCTGAAGAAAGCGGCAGAGAAGTATGACGGAATGGAAATTTTAGATTCTGCTGTAGCCGATATCAATACTATAGATACTAAAACCAACGAGCTTATCGCCAGAGGCGTTGATTGCTTTGTGAACTTGCTTGACAACACGGTTGTAGGTAAGCTTGAAACCAATATACTTCCAATTACCAACGAAAAGAAAATCCCTGTTTTCGGTTCTGAAATTGAGCAGGTAAGGGTTGGCTGTGCAGCAAGCGCGTCTATCGACTATATAGATGTAGGCGCTTCGGCAGGAAAGTCTGCGGCGGAAATCTTAGGCGGCAAGTCGGCTTCGGAAATTCCGGTAGCTTTTATCACCGAGCCTACTAACTACTATAACAGCAAGGTTTGCGAGGAATTAGGCCTCTCCATTCCCACCTCCGTTACTGCGGAAGATGTAGCGAAATAATCAATTTTTACTTATATGGCGCGGCGAGCAAAATCGCCGCACTGAAAATATCTTAAAAAGGAAAATGTTATATGCTTTTCTTTGCCACCACTATTGATGGACTGCAAATGGGTCTTTGCTTTGCGGTTTTAGCTCTGGGAGTTTATATATCCTATTCAATACTTGATTTTCCCGACCTCTCTGTTGACGGAACCTTTCCGCTGGGGGGCGTCATCTGCACAATTTTGATGCTAAAACTCGGCATACCCGCATTACCTGCAATACTTTTAAGCTTTTTTGCGGGGCTTGCAGCGGGTGCTATCACCGGCATTTTGCATGTTAAATTTAATATTACTAAATTGCTTTCGGGAATTATTGTAATGACAGCACTTTTGTCGGTTACCTTAGCCCTTACAAAGCTGCTCACAAGAACGGGATTTACCACTACGATCTTCTCCTTCAGGAGCGAAAATTTGAGGGGTATTTTCGGCGGCAAGCTTGTGGAGCTTTTAGGCAGTCAAAACCGAGATTATATGATGCTAATAATAGAGCTTGTCTTTGTGATAGCTATAAAGCTGATTATCGATTTGTTCCTAAAAACAAAGCTCGGCTATATGCTAAGGGCGACAGGGGACAATGAGATGCTGGTTGTTTCCTTAGGTAAGGACAGCGGCACATATAAAATTTTAGGCTTGGCACTTGCAAACGGATTTGTCGCAATGTCGGGTGCGCTTTATGCAAACCTCTTTTCGCAGTACGACAATTCCTGCGGAAGCGGTAAGGTTGTTATGGCATTGGCATCTGTAATTATCGGTATGGCGGTATTTTCTAAAATCCGCTTCGTGGCCGATACCACAGCGGTTATTTTCGGTGCAGTTATATATTCCCTCTGTCTTAACTATTTAGTGCTGGTTGATACCAATGGTATATATTTAAAGCTTTTAAATGCCGTAATGTTTGCGCTGATTCTTATTTTCAACGATAAAACCTCAAGCTTGGTATCAAAGCACGGTAAGCTGAAAGGGGGTTCTTCAAATGTTAGAGCTTAAAAATGTATCTAAAATTTATAACCCCGGAACCGTCACTGAGCTTTGCCTTTTTGACAACTTTAATTTGACCGTGAATGACGGCGAGTTTGTCTCGGTTGTGGGAAGTAACGGCAGCGGAAAGACCTCGATGCTTAATATTATCTGCGGCAGTATACCTGTAAGTAGCGGGGAAGTGCTGATAGACGGAAAGAATGTAAACTCCCTGCACGAATATCAGCGCTACCGTATGATGGGCAGAGTTTATCAAAACCCTGCGGCGGGCACTTGCCCTAATATGACGATAATTGAGAATATGTCCCTTGCGGATAACAAGGGCAAGCGATACGGACTTTCCTTTGGTGTAAACTATGCTAAAAAGCAGTTCTACCGTGAACAGTTGAGTACTTTAGGTTTAGGTCTTGAAGATAAGCTTGATGTAAAGTTGGGTGCCCTTTCAGGGGGACAGAGACAGGCGGTGTCCCTTCTTATGGCGACGATGACTCCGATTGATTTTCTTATATTAGACGAGCATACCGCTGCCTTAGACCCGAGAACGGCTGAGATTATAATGGAGCTTACTGATAAGGTCATTAAGGAAAAACACCTTACGGCTATTATGGTGACTCATAATCTGCGCTACGCCGTCGAGTACGGAACAAGACTTATAATGATGGATAAGGGCAATATAATCCTCGACAAACAGGGCGAAGAAAAGCAAAAGGCTAAGGTTGACGATATACTTGATATTTTCAATAAGATTAGTATTGAATGCGGAAATTAAAAAAACTCCCTTGGGTGTAAGCCCAAGGGAGTTTTTGCAAGGCTATATTATATATCCACCGTTAATTCCTAAAACCTGACCTGTTATGTATTCAGCTTCAGCGGAGGAGAGGAAGTGGGCGGCGGCGGCAATCTCGTCGGCACTGCCCATTCTGCCAAGAGGTATTTCCTCAACAAAGCTGTTGAGCTCTTCAACCGAAAGGTTTTGATTCATACTCGTCTCAATAAGACCGGGAGCTATGCAGTTTACATTAATTCCGCTCGGAGCTAATTCCTTAGCAAGCGCCTTTGTAAGACCTATAACGCCCGCTTTTGCGGCAGAGTAGGCAACCTCGCAAGAAGCTCCGACTTGTCCCCACATAGAGGAAATATTTATTATACTGCCTGACTTCTGATTCACCATAACAGGCGTTACAGATTTACAGCAGTTTAAAACCCCTTTTAAATTAACGTCTATTATTTTATCAAAATCAATTTCGTCGGTATCGGTTATAAGACCCTGATAAGCTATTCCGGCGTTGTTGATAAGAACATCAACCGAGCCAAATTTGTAAAGGGTTTCCTTTACCATAATATCTACTTCCATTTTGTTTGCTACATTGGCTTTTTGGGTTATCACGGAATAGCCATTGCTCACAAGCGAACGGCAGAGTATATTGGCCGACTCATACGAATCGTTATAGTTTATCACAACATTATAACCCTTCTGTGCGAAAAGTATTGCGGTTGCCGCGCCTATTCCTTTTGAAGCGCCGGTTACTATTACAGTCTTTTTCATTTAACAGTCTCCAATCCTAAAATTGTATTTATTAATAGTATAACATATAACAAAAAATTTTTAAAGTATTAATTACAATAAATTGGGTTTACATAAAGCGAAGAAAGGCATATGTTGTGTAGTTTACATAAACAGTTTACATAATTTTTCGATAATCAAAAATTAAAGGTTGACATAAAATTAAAAATGTAGTATAAATATAGTAATGGTCTTTTTATCGGCTTTTTTCATGTTACGCTCTTTTTAATCTACACCGATAAATTTATCATAATTGTAAATTTTGTTTACATAACAACATTAAAATTCAATATTTTGTGGTAACTTTCTTTATTGCTTCAAAATATTGTTGTTTTCTTTTTTCGCATATCTTGTCCTAACTTTGCATATTATTTTTTAGAAACGGGAGTGATGATATGCAAAAAGGAAAGGTGCTAAGTCTTAAGAATTTTAAGTTTATGGACTTTGTGGCAAGGAACAATATTTTAACAATACTCGTAGTTTTAATTGCGGGCGGGGTAGCGGTCGGAATTTTTACCCAATCAAGGTTTCAGGTACTTTCAAAATATTCTGCCGGATATTTAGAGCGCTTCATTGCTTTGAGGTCGGGGGAGTCTTTTGTATCGGTTGCGTTCATCTCATTTATGGGTTCTGCTCTAGCGCTCCTTCTGCTTTTTGCGGCGGGAACCTCAATGCTCGGAGTAGTGCTTGTTCCGCTTCTGTCGGCTTTAAAAGGCGTTTTATTCGGCGGAGTTTCAGCGCTTTTATATTCTCAATATTCAGTAAAGGGGATTGCCTTTAACGCAGTTTTAATTATTCCTTCGGCTTTTATTTTGGTGATTGCCTTTTTGCTTGCAGCAAGGGAATCTATGCGATTTTCAATATTAATAGCAAAAATTTCTCTGCCGGGGTCACCCTCTGTAAATCTGGCTTTTGATTTTAAGAATTACTGCGGAAGGTATATATTTATTGCGCTTATCGCATTGGCATCTGCCTTAACGGACGCAGTTCTTTCCTGTTCATTTTTGGACAGTCTGATGTTGTAAAATAATTTTAAGGAGGTTTAATATGACGGATTATATCGCAGCTTATAAAACATATTTGTCGAATGTTAAAAAGTCTTCGTCAAATACGGTTGAGTCATATATTCGTGATGTACATCAATATTCGGAATATTGCACCTCTTTTGGAAAATCGGCAGAGAAGATGACCTCAGAAGATTTTCGCGGTTATTTGGATTATTTAACAGCTTTAGCTAAGTCGGAGGCGACAAAAACCCGCATTCTCGCTTCACTTCGTTGCTTTTACAAATTTATGATTTCTGAAGGCTTTTGCGAAACGAATCCGACAGATGCGGTAAAAATTAAAAGAACCGAGAAAAAGCTTCCCGGCATTCTCGATTCCAATGAAATCATGTTGCTTTTGTCTCAGCCCGACGGGACGGATTACAAGAGCAGACGGGACAAGGCTATGCTTGAGCTTTTATACGCTACTGGAATTAAGGTTTCGGAGCTCATAGAGCTTACGGTCAGCAATCTCAATCTTCAAATCGGAATACTGCACCTACATAACGAGAAAAAAGAACGCATAGTTCCTATATATCCCGCAGCTGTTAAAGCGATTTCAAACTACCTTATAAATGTAAGACCCGTTATAGCAACAGACGAGGCAGAGGACAGGCTGTTTACTAATATGAACGGTCAGACGATGTCCCGACAGGGCTTCTGGAAAATTATCAAGCATTACGCAGAAAAGGCGGGCATCAAAAAGGACATTACGCCGCACACGCTCAGGCATTCCTTTGCGGCACATCTGCTTGAAAACGGCGCACAGCTTAAGGATATTAAAGAAATGCTCGGTCATTTGGATATTTCGTCAACCCAGGTATATGCACAGTTCGTAAAAAGCAAGTATACTATGACATATGCAAAATATCATCCGTTGGCCAAATAAAACCGGTGATTGAAAAACGGTTTATGCTATAGGTGAATGGGAACGGCTTAATTCCGACGGCATAAACCGTGCTGTAACGCTTTTATTGATCTTGGCAAAAAGGAGATAGCAAAAGTTTTATACAGCAAGTACCTAAAATGCAGACTGCCGAAAATGCGTATATTCAGAAAATAATATAATTTGAGGAGAATTGAATCAAATTATTTAGAAAGGGTGGGTAAAAACCACCCGGATTTTCTAAATCTATAATTATACTAAATGAATA
>CAJGCQ010000061.1 GCA_904501875.1 Clostridiaceae bacterium
CAAGCTTGTGCTTGCAACCACCACCTACAATGCGGGGATCTTCCCCTTTATGAGGAATTTTATCGAGCATTTAACCGAGCGGGGCTACCAAAACCGCACCGTAGCGATTATGGAAAACGGCTCATGGGCACCCATGGCTGCAAAGGTTATGAAAAATATGCTTGCCGACTCTAAAAAGCTTACCCTTTTAGAGCCTACCGTCACCATTAAATCTGCTCTAAGCGCCGAAAGCAGCGAACAGCTTGAAGCGCTGGTAAGCGAGCTTTGCAAGGACGGTGCGGCTGATTTTGAGCCAATAAGCTGATAAGAAACCTCCCGTAAGGGAGGTTTTTGCTATATTCCCTCCAAATCAAATGGGGGGATATATTTTTTATCGGAGCTTTCCCGCTCTTGAATATACACATTTGCGTAATTAGAATTGCAAATATAATCTAAAACCTTTTCGTACTCCCGCTTCGTGACAGGGCGGTTAATTATCGGCATATCAGAAGCTCTACCGCAGGGGGTATACTGGCTCATAATGCTGAAATAGGCGCCCGATGTGTTTTCTCTTACCCAATCGAAAACCTTTATCGCTTCCTTCGTCCCCTGCGGCAGTAAAAGATGCCTTACAATAATACCCTTTTGCATAATCCCGTCTTTAAATTCGCAAACAGGCTGACACTTATAGCACTCCTTTATCGCCGCAGCAGCATATTCGGGGTAATTGGGCGCTCCCGAATATGCTTCGGCACGGTCGCAAGACAGATATTTTAAATCCATAAGAAAAATATCGACATAACCCTTAAGCGCCCTGATTTGCTCCACGGCATCATATCCGCCCGAGTTATAAACTATAGGTATTTTAGGTTTATAAATGTCAAGCGCACGGATTATCGCGGGGACAAAATGGGTGGGGGTTACAAGGTTTATGTTGTGGGCGCCATTTTCTTCAAGCTCTTTAAAAATATCCGCTAACCTTTGGTGGGTTATAACCTTTCCAAACCCGCCGTGAGAGATGCCGTAGTTTTGGCAGAAGACGCAATCAAGGGTACAACCGCTGAAAAACACCGTACCCGAACCTTTTTTTCCACTGATACAGGGCTCTTCCCAAAAATGCAAAGCAGCCCTTGCCACCTTGGGTGACAAAGGCATTTTGCAAAAACCGTTTAAATTTTCGTTGGTAGTGCGCTCGGCGTTACACCGTCTCGGGCACAGACTGCATTTCATTCTGTTCTTTCTCCGTCTTAGGCTTTAATTCGGTTATCCTTTTGCGGACAATTAAATCGTCATAGGTCTTTTTAAAGGACACCCTGCCGCAAAAGCGCCGTTCGCATTTTTTACATTCAAATTTCGCCGTAAACCAGCGGTTGCGGTAGCGCCATTTGGTAATGCGCTTTGCCTTTTTGCCGCATTTATCACAGCAAAAACGCAAATCGCTCCTGTTAATCCGCTCGTCATTTATATCCGAAATATTATAGGGCTTAAAGCGCAGTCTTTTGTAAAATTCGGGGTCGGCGGTATCCCGTATCAGCGCCGAAAAGCGTTCCTCATTATAGCATTTTTGAAGCAATGCCACACTTAAAAGGCTGTCATCTTTGGCGGTGTGAAGTTCTAAACCGTCTGTCTTAACACCTAAAAGCTCCGCCGCCGAGCCTAATGAAATCTGGTTTTTGTCCTCATAGCCGCTGAGCCTTAACTCCCCTTGAACAAACTTCTGCAAATCAAGGTATTTTTCGATTGCAAACTTCCTGCCGTGAAGCAGACACTCCTCGTTTTCCTTTATGGAATAAAGGTCTGAATCGCTCCAAGTCATGGTGACGGTGTCCTCCCCCGCCCAAGCGTTATAGCGGTCAACCGCAGTATCAAAGGGAACTCCCGCAAGCATCATTTGGGTGGTTATGCCAGTAAGCTTTGAGAATCTACCCGTAACCCTTTTGGAAATTTCCGATTTAACCGTTTCCTCAAAGGTGTCGATGATATTAAAATTTTCGTCCAGCTTTGCAGCACCTATCTGCAGAATCTGATTGATAAACTTCTTATGCTTTGGGTGATAGGCGCTGTCCCATTCCAAATCGAGAATAATATAGTTCATCATTTCCGTCTTGACTCCGCTTTCATACGCTCTTCCTTGTTAAGAATACGCTTGCGAAGTCTTATATTATTAGGTGTGACCTCAACAAGCTCGTCCTCTTTTATAAATTCAAGGGATTGCTCAAGGGATAGCTTTGTAGGAGGAACGAGGCGCAGAGCGTCATCCGAGCCTGAGGCACGGGTGTTGGTCATCTGCTTTTTCTTGCAGACATTGCACACAATATCCTCATTCTTCGGGTTTTCCCCTACAATCATTCCCTCGTAAACAGGTACTCCTGCGCCAATAAACAGCCTGCCTCGGCTCTGGGTGTTAAAGAGTCCGTAGCCCGTGGCCTCCCCCGTTTCGTGGGCGATAATAGAGCCTGTGGAGCGCTGTTCAATATCCCCCTTATAGGGCTGATAGCTGTCAAAAATATGGTTCATAATGCCGTTGCCGTTAGTATCGGTAAGAAACTGTGAGCGGTAGCCTAAAAGTCCCCGTGCGGGTATTAAGAACTCAAGATGGGAAACTCCGCCCTCACGGGTGCCCATATTCTTAATTTCCGCCTTGCGGGTACCCAATCTCTCCATAACAGAGCCCACATACTCCTCGGGCACCTCTATCATCAAAAGCTCAATAGGCTCTAACCTTTCGCCGTTCTCACCCTGCTTGTAGATAACCTCGGGGGGAGATACCTGAAACTCATAGCCCTGACGGCGCATTGTTTCAATAAGGATTGAAAGGTGAAGCTCCCCTCTGCCCGAAACCTTAAAGGTATCGGCAGAGTCGGTCTCCTCAACCCTTAGACTTACATTAGTCATAACCTCTTTAAAAAGGCGATCCCGAAGATTTCTCGAGGTTACAAACTTACCGTCCTTTCCTGCAAAGGGTGAATTGTTAACCATAAAGTTCATAGCAAGGGTGGGCTCGTCTATCTTTACAAAAGGCAACGGCTCTATGCAGTCGGGTGCACAGGCGGTCTCTCCTATCTCAAGCTCGGAAATACCCGCAACCTGAATAATATCGCCGACACAGGCGCTTTCCTCTTCCACCCTTTTTAGCCCCCTGTACATAAAGAGCTTTGCAATTTTAACATTAGAGGTTGTGCCGTCCTTGTGGCAGAGAGCTACCGTTTGGCCCACCTTAACAGTACCTCTTATAACCCTGCCTACGCCGATTCTGCCCAAATAATCATCATACTCAATGTTTGAGAAAAGAATCTGTGTTGGCCCGTCAACATCACCCTCAGGGGGAGCGATTTCCTTTACAATCTCGTTAAACAAGGGCTTCATATCTGTCCCCGCAGTCTCGGGTGAATAGGTGGCGTAGCCGTCCCTGCCCGAGGCAAAGATAACGGGGAACTCAATCTGCTCCTCATCTGCGCCAAGCTCGATAAACAGGTCTAAGACCTCGTCCACAACCTCGTGGGGGCGAGCCATGGGGCGGTCAATTTTATTTACCACAACAACCGCCTTTTTGCCTAAAGCCAGCGCCTTTTTAAGTACAAATCTCGTCTGGGGCATACAGCCTTCAAAGGCATCAACAAGAAGAAGAACCCCGTCCACCATCTGCAGGATTCGCTCAACCTCACCGCCAAAATCGGCGTGACCGGGAGTGTCTACAATATTTATCCTTACACCGTTATACATAACGCTTGTATTCTTTGAAAGAATGGTAATTCCCCGCTCCCTTTCAAGATCGTTGGAGTCCATTACACGCTCGTTTACGGTCTCATTGGCACGGAATGTACCGCTCTGCTTTAAAAGCTGGTCTACAAGGGTGGTTTTACCGTGGTCTACATGGGCGATAATCGCAATATTTCTTAAATTTTCTATCTTAGCCATATTAATCTCCGTTCTGCCGCTAAAGTGCAAGCAAAAATAGGTTATGAAATCTCCGGATAGCGGCAAATGGAGATTAAACCGGCATATTATGCGGTTGCCTTTTATACAATAAAAGGCGAGCGGAGTGCCGTCCCTATATTGTTTATAGCGAGATTTTTCACGCTATTACCTCTTTTTTCTTCCTCTAAATAAATTATTATAATATACAATGACTTTTTTGTCAACCGCTCTTGCCTTCTTATTGATGTCCCACGCCCGCTTCAAATTCATTTAATTTATTAAAATAGTGGAAATCTTTCTTATATTATGTTATAATAGGTGAAATAGTCTTATTGGGCTTAACAGAAGTTAAAAATCCGTACAAGGGGAATGAATTATGAATATTGCAGTTGCGCAATCAGGCGGACCTACCTGCGCCATTAACGCCTCACTGCTGGGTGTTATTAAAGAAGCTCTTAAAAATCCTGAAATCGGTGTAATTTACGGCTCGGTAAACGGGATTGAGGGCATCATCAATGACCGAATGATTGACCTGAAGTCCGCCATTCACACCAACGAGGATATGGAGCTTCTGCGCCAAACCCCCTCCACCGTGCTGGGCTCCTGCCGCTACAAGTTACCTGAGTTATCCGAAAATGCCGAAATTTACAAGACAATCGCCGATTGTTTTAAAAAACACGATATCCGTGCGTTTTTCTACATCGGCGGCAACGATTCTATGGACACCGTGGCCAAGCTATCGGATTATTTTGCAAAAACGGGGGACGGCATACAGGTAATGGGAATACCCAAAACCATCGATAACGATTTGTGCGAGACCGACCACACCCCCGGCTTCGGCTCGGCTGCAAAATATGTCGCCACTTCAATACAGGAAATCACGAGAGACAGCTCGGTTTACAGTGTTCAATCGGTTACAATTATTGAAGTTATGGGCCGTCACGCAGGCTGGCTTGCGGCGTCCACCTGCACTTTACACGCAAACGGCGAAACCGCACCGCATCTTATCTATCTGCCTGAATGTGAATTTGACAACGAGAGGTTCTTGTCCGATGTAGCGGAGCAAATGAAGCTACATAAATCGGTCATTGTGGTAGTGTCCGAGGGTATTAAGGTCGAGGACGACAGCTGCCGCTCGGGAAAAACCGATTGCTTCGGCCACGCTTATCTTTCAGGGGTGGGCAAGCAGCTGGAAAACCTTGTGGGCAACCGTTTCGGCTGCAAGGTGCGCTCTATTGAGCTTAATGTTATGCAGCGCTGTTCCTCCCACATAAGCTCCCGCACCGATATTGACGAGTCAGAGCAAATCGGCGCCGCCGCAGTACAGGCCATGCTTAAAGGCGAAAGCGGAAAAATGATGCGCTTCCGCCGAATCCTCGATATGCCCTATACAGTAGCTATCGACCCCGTTGACGCACATCTTGTCGCCAACCATGAACGCTTCTTCCCAAGGCGCTGGATAAACGATAAGGAGAACTATGTGCTTGACGAGGCAATCCCCTACTTCCAGCCCCTTATGCAGGGCGAGCAAATTATTAAAACGCAGAACGGATTACCCGTGCATTGCAGGCTTATCGGCGCCGATTCCGAGTTAGTGCAGAAATAGCCTATTTATAATGATTGCAGTTAGTCGGAACGCTCTAAAAGCGTTTCAACAAGCCACTTGTTAAGTGGCTTGAGCAAAATTAAATTATAATATTTAATTTTGCACGACACTCATTTCAATGGAAACGGACAATAGAAAAAATCCACCCCCTATGGTAGAATTCAAACAACTACCATAAGCGGTCAAACGATGTTGTGTCCTGCGGACACAAACACAAAAAGAAAGACACGCTTTTCAGCGTGTCTTTCTTTTTGGATAGTTTGAACTTAATAACACGAATAAAATGTGTCTGAAAAATATAGATTTTAATACTCTGTTACCGTTGTATGTCCATCACTATCAACCCTAACTGAAAAATTCTCTCTCTTTTTGAAATTACCATACTTATCATACAACGAATATGTGCCTGAAACCGTGTATCCCGAAGAAGCCGAACCGTTTATTGAACCAACAGAATATTTTGTTTGTGAAATATCGTAACTATCCACATAAAGATAATGTGCTTTCAATTTGATATATAACGCTGATGTAGCACGACCTTCTGCTTCGCTTTCCGTAATTATATTTTCTTCATAGTCATAATCTGTATTATTGTCATTTGACGAATTTGAACCACAACCACACAAACTTACCAAAGACAACAATAAACAAATAAAGCACACTATTTTTCTCATATTGTTTCTCCTTTAGATATATTTAAATCTGCTTCCGAAAGCTGATTCAATGAGTTTAAATTTTCTTTCTTTTTAATCAACCAAACGACAGTAATGCATGAAGCAACCGCTAACAAAGCAAATGTAACTACTTGCACATTCAAACTTGTCAATTCTGATTTATATCGTTCTATCTTATCATTAAGAGCATACGCCTTTGAATAATATGTTTGTGCTTTTGATGAATATCCATATTCTTCAAACTTTTCCGCAGCATCTATGTATGTTTCGCGAAGTTCATTATTTGCATCATACATTGATTGATACGCACCGCGTTTCGTACTTTTTAAATTAGAAATTACTAAAATCAAAAACAGTATTGACAAAATTACTAATCCTACAGATACAATTTTTTTGTTTTTAATAATAAAGTCTTTCATTTTTTAACCCCCGAAAACAATTATATGTATATTATAGACACTTTCTGTCTAAATGTCAATAGAAAGTTTCTGTCTAACATATAATAAAATACGGGTGATAGAAATGGAGTCTACATTTGGCGAAAAGGTTAGAAATTTGAGAGAAGATTTAGATATAAACCAAACCCAATTAGGTAAAGAGCTTAATATGACACAAAGAAAAATTTCTTATATTGAATGTGGAAAATACGAGCCCTCTATTGAAGATATTTCAGTTATCTGCAATTTTTTCAAAGTTTCTGCTGACTATTTAATTGGAATTAAAAAGGGGTATGCTTATCCCGAAAGATAAAAGCCGTGAAATTCACGGCTTATTTTTATAGCATGAAAGCGGTAAAGTCGCAAGAATTAGTGATATTCTGTGCTACGCACAGAGTGATATTATTCCTTACGGCATAGTGATATTTTTGCTTTCGCAAAAGTGATATTATATTCGCCTTTAACTGCCCGAAGGGCAATATCACTTAGGCGTAGCCTAAATATCACTGCGAAGCAATATAACTCGCCGAAGGCGAATATAACTGAAAAAGAAAGACACGCTGAAAAGCGTGTCTTTCTTTTTCTGGTCCGAGTGACAGGACTTGAACCTGCGGCCTCTTGACCCCCAGTCAAGCGCGCTACCAGCTGCGCCACACCCGGA
>CAJGCQ010000062.1 GCA_904501875.1 Clostridiaceae bacterium
GTAAAGCTCACATTCCCCGAAGAGAAACGGAATTTGATTTATATATACCTCGAATCAATGGAGAATACCTTTCTTTCAAAGGAGCTTGGGGGAGCGCTTAACTATAATGTAATCCCTGAGCTTTATGATTTGGCGAAGGATAATATTAATTTTTCCGATAATACAGATGTGGGCGGCGGTATGGAAATTGCGGGTGCTACCTGGACCATCGCAGCAATGACCGCCCAAACTGCGGGAATACCGCTTAAGCTTCCAGTTGACGGAAATTCCTACGGCAAATATTCTCAGTTCTTGCCGGGCGTCACCTCGATTACGGATATTTTGCATAATAACGGGTATTATCAGGCGCTTATGGTGGGCTCGGATGCTTCCTTTGGAGGGCGCTTGAATTATTTTACTCAGCACGGCGCGGATAAAGTTTACGATTACTATACCGCAGTTTCCGACGGAATAATCCCTGAAGATTACCGGGTTTGGTGGGGTATGGAGGATAAGTATTTATATGAGTATGCCAAACAGGAGCTTACTGAAATTTCTAAGTCGGACAATCCCTTTGCTTTCACAATGCTTACTGTAGATACGCACCATGTAGGCGGTTATAGGTGTGAGCTTTGCGGGGACGAATACGGCGAAAATTATGAAAATGTTTACTCATGCGCAAGTAAACAGGCGGCTGAATTTGTACAATGGTTAAGCGAGCAGGACTTTTTCGAGAATACCGCAATAGTAATTACGGGCGACCACTGCAGTATGGATGCGGAATATATGTCCCGCAATATTTCTGAGGATTACGAGCGCCATATCTACAACTGCTTTATTAATTCTGCCGCAGAGCCTGTAAAAGAGAAGGGACGCGTATTTAGCCAGTTTGATATGTTCCCGACCACTCTTGCGGCTATGGGTGTTAAGATTGAAGGCGATAGGCTTGGACTTGGCGTCAACCTGTTTTCGCGGAGCAAAACACTTGCTGAAAAATACGGATTTGAAGTTTTTAATGAGTATCTTCAGCAAAAATCAAATATGTACGATTCCGAATTTCTTTACGCAAATAATGTAAAAAAATAAAAAACTCGCCCCTGAAGAATACAAAAACTTGACAAATCTCCGCTTAAGCCGTATAATTTCATTAGATTAAAACCATTCGGAGGATTAAAACTTATGATTAGTGCCGGCGATTTCAGAAACGGAGTAACCTTTGAGGAGGACGGAAATGTTCTTCAGGTTGTTGAATTTCAGCATGTAAAGCCCGGAAAGGGAGCGGCCTTTGTAAGAACAAAGGTTAAAAATGTTATAACAGGCTCGGTTGTTGAAAAAAGCTACAACCCCACCGCCAAATTCCCGACCGCTTATGTTGAGAGAAAGGATATGGAGTATTCCTATTCGGACGGCGACCTTTACTACTTTATGGATCAGGAAACCTATGAGCTTATTCCGATTAACAGCGATGAATTAAGCGACAACTTCAAGTTTGTTAAGGAAAATATGGTCTGCAAGATTTTGTCCTACAAGGGCAAGGTTTTCGGTGTTGAACCGCCTACATTCGTAGAGCTTCAGGTTACCCAGACCGACCCCGGCTTTAAGGGCGACACCGCAACAAATGCTACAAAGCCTGCTACACTTGAAACAGGTGCGGAAATCCGTGTTCCTCTCTTTATTGATGAGGGCGAAATGATCAGAATTGACACCCGCACAGGGGAATATATGGAACGCGCTTAAAGGAGAAATTTAAAATGGATATTTGTGAAAAGATTGCTTATATTAAAGGTCTTGCAGAGGGCTTAAACCTTGACGAAACAACAAAAGAGGGCAAGATTCTCGCTGCAGTTATCGACCTTTTAGGCGATATCACCGATGAAATCTGCGAAATCGAGGACGGCTGCGACGAGCTTATGGAGCAGATTGACGCTGTTGACGAAGACCTTTCTACGGTTGAGGATATAATCTACGGCGAGGACGAGGATGATTGCTGCGATTGCGATGATTGCTGTGATTGTGATGACGAGGTTTACGAAATCGAATGCCCTGCCTGCCACGATACTATCTATCTTGATGCTGATATGCTCGAGGAAGAGGGTATGGTTTGCCCGAACTGCGGCACAGATTTGGAGTTTGATTTTGACTGCGATTGTGACGATTGTTGCGCCCCGGACGACGCTGACGGAGAATAATTTTTAGGAGACTTTGCCGTGTTTCGTCCCGGCCGGGACGGACGCGGCTTTTTTAATTAAATTTTACGGCAGGGAAAAATATGGCGCTTACTGAATTAAAGCTTGAATATGAAGTGCGGGATACCGAAAAATCGGGCATACCTGTAATAATTGCGGCGGCGGGTGCTTCCAGCCGTATGGAGGGGATAAATAAGCAGACCGCTCTCCTTGGCGGTGTGCCCGTCCTTGCGAGAACGCTTTTAAATTTTGAGCGTTCGGATGTTATTTCCTCGATTATTCTTATTGTACGGCCGGAGGATGTTTTCGCTATGCAAATGATGGCGGAAAAGTACGGTATAGATAAGCTTACCGATATTGTCTGCGGCGGTGCTACCAGGCAGGAATCGATTTTAAACGGCTTTGGCCGACTTGACAAAAATGCCGAAGCTGTGCTTATTCACGATGGAGCCCGTCCCTTTACTGATGCTTCAGTTATCCGTGCGGTTGCAGACGCACTCAAGGAATATTCGGCGGTAACCTGTGCGGTGCCGCTAAAGGATACGGTTAAGGTAGTGGATAAGGACGGAAAGGTTATAAATACGCCCGACCGCTCTACTCTTGCCGCAGTACAGACTCCGCAGGGAGTGCGGGTTTCGGACTACCGTACGGCAGTAGAGAAAATCGGAGATGTTTCAAAATTCACCGATGATATGTCGGTTATGGAGGCGGCCGGCTTCTGTGTGTATACCGTAAAGGGAAGCTACCGCAATATAAAAATCACTACACCCGAGGATTTGCAGCTTGCGGAGTATTTATTAAATGCGGAGGAGGAAAAATGAGAATAGGTCACGGCTATGATGTTCACAAACTGACTGAGGACAGAGCCTTAATATTAGGCGGTGTTAAAATCCCCTTTGAGTTGGGGCTTTTGGGACATTCGGACGCAGATGTTTTATTGCACGCCGTATGCGATGCGCTTTTGGGAGCGGCGGCCCTTGGGGATATAGGCAAGCACTTTCCCGATAATTCCGAGGAATTCCATAATATCGACAGCAGAATTCTGCTTAGAAAAACCGTGGAACTTCTTAATGAAAAAGGGTATAATATTGTTAATATAGATGCCACGGTAATCGCCCAAAAGCCAAAGCTTGCCCCGTTTATTGAAGGTATGCGGGAAAATATTGCGCTTGATTGCAATATTCCGACTGATTGTGTTAATGTAAAGGCGACCACCGAGGAGGGGCTTGGCTTTACGGGGGACTTAAGCGGAATTTCTGCCCATGCGGTCTGTCTTATAGAATAAATTAATTTATCGCCTCATATTGTTTAATGAGGTAGAGAAAAATGAAACTTTTTATTACACTGTCCAAAAAATCGCTTTGCATTATTCTGGCTTCCCTTATAATTTCGCTTATAATTATAGGCCAGCTTTTTACGATTAAGGCAGGCGGAATCGACGGCTCAACAAATGCGCTAAGGGTAGAGTATCTGTCAGGGCTTGGCTATAGGGTTGACGAAACGGCGATTTCGGTAAAGGAAATAGTTATTCCTGAGATTTTTTCGGATGTATACAGCGAATACAACCGTCTTCAGCAAACGGCGGGCTTTGATTTATCCCGTTATAAAGGGGAAAGCGCCTGCGTTTATACTTACCGCCTGTCGGACAGCGAGGATACGGTTATAAATTTGATTGTGTCCGATAATAATATTATAGGCGGAGATGTCTCGTCTGTCAGAATAGACGGCGAAATGAGGGCAATAGAGAGGAAGTAAAATGCCTAATATAAGACTGGATAAGCTTATTGCAACACAGCTTAATATTTCAAGAAAGGAAGCTAAAACGGCTATCCGCAAAGGTAGGGTGAGCGTAAACGGCGAAGTGGTAAAGAATCCCGAGTTTTCGGCAGAGCCCGAAAAGGATAACCTGGTTTTTGACGGACAGGCCGTTTGTTATAAAAAGTATATATACATTGTTATGAATAAGCCTGCGGGCGTGCTTTCCGCTTCGTCTGACAAGTCGAGGGAAACAGTTGTTGACCTTGTTCCCGAAAATTTAAGGAGAAAGGGACTTTTTCCTGTGGGCAGGCTTGATAAGGATACCACGGGACTGCTTATAATTACCGACGACGGTGATTTTGCCCATAGGGTTCTGTCTCCGCAAAAAAACATTTTTAAAACTTACAAAGCCCTGCTTGACGGGGATATCACCAAGGAAACTCTTGATATTTTTTCAAGGGAAATCACCCTTGCGGACGGTACGGTTTGCCGCAGGGCATATTTAAAAAAGCTTGATACCAGAACGGCGGAAATTCAAATCTGCGAGGGGAGATACCACCAAATAAAGCGAATGTTAGGCGTTGCGGGTCTTGGCGTAAACTCACTTGAGCGAAGGGCAATAGGAGAGTATTTTTTGCCTGACTTTTTAAAGGAAGGTGAGTGTATAGAGGTGCCGCTTAGCGAACTCGGCCCCATTTTTAACCTAAAAACGGTATAATGACGCATATTAAACAAAATATCACTTTCATTATTGGATATATTTTGCATAGCAATTTTAAATGTTATTTGTTATAATAATATAGACAATGCTAATGTTATCAGGAGGCTTAATCAATGGCAAGTTTGTCTTTGCGTAATGTTTACAAAAGGTATCCGGGCGGCGTTACCGCTGTATCGGATTTTAATCTCGAAATCAAGGATAAGGAATTTATTATTCTTGTAGGACCTTCAGGCTGCGGTAAATCCACAACCTTAAGAATGGTAGCAGGTCTTGAAGAAATTTCCGACGGCGAAGTCTACATCGGTGACAGACTTGTAAATGATGTTGCTCCGAAGGATCGCGATATTGCGATGGTTTTCCAGAACTATGCGCTTTATCCGCATATGACTGTTTTTGACAATATGGCTTTCGGTCTTAAGCTTCGCAAAACCTCGAAGGATGAGATTAAGCGCCGTGTTGAAGAGGCTGCCCGTATTCTTGATATTGCGCATTTATTAGAGCGTAAGCCTAAGGCTTTGTCAGGCGGTCAGCGTCAGCGTGTTGCATTAGGCCGTGCTATCGTTCGTGAGCCTAAGGTGTTCTTGCTCGACGAACCTCTCTCCAACTTGGATGCTAAGCTCCGTGCACAGATGCGTACCGAGATTTCTAAGCTCCATCAGCGTCTTGGCACAACCTTTATCTATGTTACCCACGACCAAACCGAGGCTATGACAATGGGTACCCGTATTGTTGTTATGAAGAGTGGTATTGTTCAGCAGGTTGATACTCCGAATAACCTTTACCTCCGCCCTTGCAACCTCTTCGTTGCAGGCTTCATTGGCTCTCCCCAGATGAACTTCATCGAGTCTAAGCTCCTTAAAGAGGGCGATGACTTCTTGGTAGAGTTCGGCTCTGAGGATACCAAGACCCGTGCAGGCGTTAAGTACAAGGTTAAGCTTCCCGCTTCTAAAAATAAGGATAACTGCCTTGAGGCTTATGTCGGCAAGGAAGTTATAATGGGTATCCGTCCTGAGAATGTACACAACGAGGAAGACCTTATCGCACAGTATAAGGATGGTCTTATTGAGGCTAATGTTGAGGTTACCGAGCTTATGGGTGCCGAAACCTACCTCTATATGAATTGTGAGGGTCAGTCAATCAACGCACGAGTTAGCCCGACTAACACTGCACGTCCCGGTGACAAAATCCAAATCGCTTTGGAGACTGCGAAGATTCACCTCTTCGATAAGGACACCGAGGTTACAATCTGCAACTGATAATCAAATGACCGCGCTCAATGCGCGGTCATTTTTAGATGTTAGAGATTAGAAGTTATAAATTAGGTGAGAGCAAAATAAACTTGCGTAGGGGAGAAGCCTCTGCAGCCCCTTTAAATCACAGATAAAATATAATTTTTTAAAAAAAGTGTTGCATTTTCGGACAGTTTGTGGTATCATATTTTGTACTGTGAGTTAAGTCTCGGTATAATGCGTTATACTTGGGACGCCAAATGTTAGGAGGTGTCACAATGCCGAACATTAAATCCGCAAAGAAGCGCGTTTTAGTAAGCAAGGCTAACTATGAGCATAATAAAGCTTACCGTTCCGCTTTAAGAACAGCTGTTAAGAAGGCTGACGCTGCGATTGATGCTAAGTCTGCTGATATGGCTGAAGCAGTAAACGCCGCTGTTAAGAAGATAGACCAGGCCGCTGTTAAGGGAATTATCCACAAGAACAACGCCGCAAGAAAGAAATCTGCCTTAGTTACACGCTACAACAAGGTAAAGGCTTAATTGAGATTCTAAAATTAAAAAGCACCGATTTTTCGGTGCTTTTTGTTATGCTGTTAATGACAGGAACAACAACCGCCGCCGCTTTTGCCCCGCAGGCTATTAACCAACCCCGATTTATTAAGCATTGCCGTTATCGACTCTAAATATTTAAGGGAGATTTCTTGCCTTGCCGAAATATCTGCAAGGGAAATAAAGCCCTCGCCTGAGTGCTCTGCCAAATCTGTCATTACCCTGAGTGCATAACGCCCCTTGCTTGAAATTATCATAGTTATCACCTCTGTCATAATTATGGTATCACAGCAGGTATAAAAAGGCAATATTTTCTTTTGCTGAACGGCTAATTAAATGCTTGACACTAAGCATATTAAAGGGTACAATATTAAAGATATGTAGTTTTTTAAATTTTTTTACTTGTTTTTCGAGGTGAGTTTCTTGAACCGACGGTATCTCTTAGGGCTCTCGTCGGTGCTTTATTTTGTAAGCCTTTGCGCCCTTGTGAAGCTTGTTGCGGGCGAATTTGACCTAATAACCTTTGCCCACAGCGAAAAAATATTTGCGGGTGTTCTGGCGGTGGTAAGCGGCTTTTTTGCCGCATCACTAACGGCACTTGCTAATGATA
>CAJGCQ010000063.1 GCA_904501875.1 Clostridiaceae bacterium
ATTATATTATTGAATATACTTTAGGGGGCGGGCAACACGAAAAACCTTAACACCATTAATGTAGGAGAATACGCCGAAATTGCCGAACTGCTGACCAAGGGCAGTATGCGCCGCCGTTTGCTTGATATTGGTCTTACCCCCGACACAAGGGTTCAATGTGTAGGAAAAAGTCCCTCGGGCGACCCGAAAGCTTTTTTAATACGGGGTGCAGTAATTGCCATAAGAGAAGAAGATTGTGCCAAAATACTTATAAAGTAGCCCTGCGGAAAAACAAAGGTCTCCCCGAAAAGGGAGACCTTTGCAATTTTTGAAATAAGCTTTAAATTGGGTATTATTCGGCAGTTTCCTCTGCGGGGGCAGTCTCGTCCGAAGACTCAAAAACCACCTCGTCGGCAGCATCTGCGGCGGGCTCTTCTACTGCGGGCTCGCTATCCTCAAGCAGAGCACGGATAGAAAGGCTAACCCTCTTCTTCTCGGGGTCAACTGCTATAATCTTAGCGTCAACCTCTTCACCTACAGTAAGCTCATCCTGCGGCTTTGCAACATGCTTATTAGCAATCTGCGAAATATGGATAAGACCGTCAATTCCGGGGATTATGCGGGCAAATGCGCCGTATGTAGTCATGCTTACAACAGTAACCTTAACGGTATCCCCGACATTGTAATCGTTCTCGAAAATAACCCACGGGTTATCCTCAGACTTTCTATAGCCGAGAGAAATCTTCCTCTTTTCGGGGTCAAGAGCCTTAACATATACTTCAACAGTATCGCCCACAAGCACAACCTCAGACGGGTTCTTGATTCTCTGCCATGAAAGCTCGGAAATATGAACCATACCATCCACACCGCCGATGTCAACAAAAGCACCGTAGCTTGTAAGTGATTTTACAGTACCTGTGAAACGGTCGCCTACTGCGATTGTCTCCCAAATCTTGTCCTCAGCCTCTTTGCGCTGCTCTTTGAGTACGCTGCGGATAGAGCCTACAGCTCTGCGACCGCGGCCGATTTCGATAATGCGGAAGGAAACTTCCTTGCCCTTAAGCTCCTCGAGAGCTTCGCCCCTTGAAGCGGTAGCCTGTGAAGCGGGAATGAATACTCTGATGCCCTTTGTATAGGCAACAACGCCGCCCTTAATAACATCCTTAACAAAGCCTGTAACGATTTCGCCCGAATCCTTGGCAGCAACAATATTGTCCCAACCGGCAATAGCATCGTAACGGCGCTTTGAAAGCATTGCGGTTCCTTCCATATCATTGATTTTCATGATGATAAGATTAAGCTTATCGCCCGCCTTAACTTCATCCATAAGCTTCACATCAGGCTCATTAGAAAACTCGTCTGCGGTGACATAGCCTGTTACTCCTCTGCCGATGTCTACCGTAATCTCGGTAGGATTGACAGCGATAACAGTACCGCAAACCTTCTGGTCGCCTGTTAATCCGCTTAGAGAAGCCTCAAATGCTTCCTCATCCGTCATTTCCTCGAAGCTTTTTTGAACAGGTTCTTTTACCTCCGCCTGTTCTTCAACCGGTTGTAAATTTTCCGACATGGTTTTAATAACCTCCTTTATAATACCTGCGGGCGTAGATGCGCCTGCAACAACTCCTACCGAACTGCAATTAATGAAATCGATTTCGGATAGCTCCGATGCTGTTTCAACAAGATAGGTTCTGCCGCATTTTTCCCTGCACACATCATAAAGCTTTGCTGTGTTTGAGCTGTGCCTTCCGCCGATGACAACCATCACATCGTTCTTTTCGGACAGCTCGCAGGCTTCCTGCTGGCGCATAGAAGTTGCATTACATATTGTATCAAAAAATTCCGCATTTGTACATACTTTTTTTAAAATATTTCGGCATTTTATAAAAATTTTTTGATTAAATGTTGTTTGAGAGACCAAAATAACCCTTTTTTCGGCAAAATTTTCGTTCTCTGCCAACAATTTTGCCAGCTCCTCCTCGTCGGAGAAGACAAAAAATTCACCCGTACAGTGGCCCACGATACCCTTCACCTCTTGGTGAGAAGCATCCCCCGCAATAAGGGTAATATAACCCTCTCTGCCCTTTTGGGCTACAATACTGTGAATTTTTGCAACAAAGGGACAGGTTGCGTCCTCAGTCTTAACTCCTAATTCTTTTGCCCTTTCGGTCACCCTCTCTTCAACACCGTGGGAACGGATAACAAGGGTTTCCCACTCCTTTACCTCCTCGGGGGACTCTACAATCCTTACTCCCCTTTGCTTTAATTCCTCAACAAGCTGGGGATTGTGAATTATAGGGCCTAAGGTGCAAACCTTTTCTCCCTTGTCAAGTAAATCGTAAACCGACTGCACCGCTCGGTTTACACCAAAGCAAAAGCCGGCGGTTTTTGCAAGCGTTATTTTCAACTATGCGCCCTCTTTTCGTTTACTATTTTTAAAATAAGCTCTACCGATTCTTCAAAATTACAGTCGGTAGTATCTGCGAGAACAGCGTCCTCTGCCTGCTTTAAGGGTGCGATTTCTCTGTGCATATCGTCCCAGTCCCGCTTTACCATATCGTCATAAACCTCTTTAAAGGTTACATTTTCGCCCTTTTCTGTAAGCTCCTTAAGTCTTCTCCGGGCACGCACCTCGGCAGAGGCGGTAAGGTAGATTTTTACAGTGGCGTCTGGCAGAACAACGGTGCCTATATCCCTGCCGTCCATAACCGCATTATTTTCCCTTGCAAGCTTTCTTTGCATTTCAAGCAAAAAGGCACGCACCTGTGGGCGGGCGGAAACAGCCGATGCCATCATAGAGGCGGCGGGAGTCCGTATCTCGTTTGATACATCCCTGCCGTCAAGGTAAACCCTCTGCTCCCCGTCCTTAAAACGGATATCCACAGTAGTATCGGCTAAAATTCCGTCAATATCGCAGTTAAGAGCTGTATCAGCTCCCGAGAGAGAAAATTTAAGCCCCACTGCACGGTAAAGCGCACCTGTATCAACATAGATAAAGCCAAGCCTTCTTGCCGCAATGCGAGAAATGCTGCTTTTGCCCGCTCCCGCAGGTCCGTCTATTGCAACCGAAATCATACCGTTATTACACATTCTGCAGTTCTCCCTTTGAAGAAGCCTTTAAATAGGCGTTGATAAAGCCGTCCAAATCACCGTCTATAACAGCGTTAATGTTTCCCGATTCAAAGTTTGTTCTATGGTCCTTTGCAAGGGTATAGGGCATAAATACATAGGAGCGTATCTGAGAGCCCCAGGCAATTTCCTTTTGAACACCCTTAATATCCTCGATTTTTTCAAGATGCTCACGCTCTTTAATTTCAAGCAGCTTTGATTTTAACATCTTCATAGCCTGCTCGCGATTTTGGAACTGGCTTCGCTCGTTCTGGCAGGCCACCACAATTCCCGTAGGAATATGGGTAAGGCGTACTGCTGACGAGGTTTTGTTGATGTGCTGACCGCCAGCCCCCGAGGAACGGAAAACATCCATTTTAATATCCTCTTCACGGATTTCAATATCAGCGTCGTCACTTATTTCAGGCATAACCTCAAGTGAGGCAAAGGAGGTGTGTCTTCTGCCGGAAGAATCAAAGGGGGAAACCCTTACAAGGCGGTGAACCCCCGATTCGCTCTTTAAATAGCCGTAGGCGTTACCCCCCTCTATAAGCATAACCGCACTTTTAAGTCCCGCCTCGTCCCCGTCAAGGAAGTCCAGCAACTGCACCTTAAAGCCGTGCCGCTCACTCCAGCGGGTATACATACGCACAAGCATTGAAACCCAGTCCATAGCCTCGGTTCCACCGGCACCCGCATGGAAGGTGAGGATTGCGTTGTTATTATCGTATTCCCCCGTTAAGAGGGTTTGCAGTCTTTGAGAGACAAGTCCGTTCTCAAACTCCTCAAGGGAGGCTGTAATTTCCTCCACAAGGGATAAATCGCCCTCCTCGTCCCCCATTTCGATTAATAGAGTCAAATCGTCATAGCTTGAACGGAGCCTGTCATAGCTTTCCACCGTGTTTTTGAGCTTCCCCGTCTTTTGCAGAATCTTCTGCGAATTTTCGGCATTGTCCCAAAAACCCGGGGCAGCCGCCTTAAGCTCTAATTCGTCGATTTCTCTTTTAAGTCTTTCATATCCTATAGCGTCCTTAAGGTCGCAAAGCTCGGCTTCGTTTCCCTCAAGTCTCAGTTTTAACTGCTCAAATTCAAGCATTGTTATCCCCCTTAAGCGCAAAAGCGCACCAGTTGTCCTTATACCTCTTTTCGGTCACGGTAAAGCCATGTTTTTCCGCGGCATTAAGCACATCTTTTTCCCTTACATCAATTATGCCCGAAACTATTAAGACAGCGTTCTCTTCCATATAATTTTTTACATTACCAAGCAGTCTTATAACCACATCTGCCACAATATTCGCACATACAACCGAATATTTACCGCTCACCTTTTCGGCAAGGTCGCCTACAATAAACTCAGTTTTATCGGTAACGCTGTTAATTTCTGCATTTGCCTTTGCAGTTTTTACAGATTGGGCGTCAATATCCACACCCACCGCTGTTTTCGCACCTAAAAGCACCGAAGCCACCGCTAAAATGCCGCTGCCGCAGCCGATGTCCAACATTTCGGTGCAATCATTTACATAATTTTGCAGCATCTCAAGGCAAAGGGAAGTGGTCGCATGGGTTCCCGTTCCAAACGCCGCACCGGGGTCAATCTGTAAAATCGTGCGGTTGTTCTTATTTTCGTATTTTTCCCAGCTTGGCACAATGGCTAATTTTTCGCCGATTTCGGTGGCGTGGAAATACTTTTTCCAATTCTCGTTCCAGTCGGAATCGTTTACACCCACAGCCTCCGCCTTATATCCTATACCCTCGGCGGTAAGGCGCTCCTTTAAAAACTCCAGCGCCTCGGCGGCATTGTCGCACTCCGAGATATAAATGTGAATAATCGAGGTGTCCCTGTCCTTTGCGACTAACTCCTCGTCGATTAAATCAATATGAGCAATTTCCTGAGCACCCTCTTCAAGGTCGGAATAATCCTCAATATAAATTCCGTATGGCACGGTCATATTGGCTATCGCCGCCGCAATATCTGTATCCCTATTAGCTACCGCAACCGTAATTTCAGTCCAGTTCATAACCTCACTCCGAAAATCAGTATTCAAATTATTATATCATAAATCCAAAGGCGTTAGCCTTTGAAACGGCAAAGCCGTTGTCGCACCGCAGTGCGACGGATTTAATGATTCAATGTTTTTAAACGAAAATGCAAGTTTTCAAATGCCTTTGGCATTTCGACGGCGTTCCACCGCCGTCGGTTTAAAGGCATTATATCATCTTTCACGGCGAAAGAAAAGCATTATTATCTAAAAAACCCCTCAATTTCATTTTTATCGGCTGCTACCGTCCCCTGCACCATACCATTTCTGCCGCCGCCTCGGGCATTTAATTTTTCTTTAAACTCCTTAAAGAATAAATCGAGCTCGGTTTCCTCGCCACAGACAGCAAAGGAATAATTACCCCCTTGCCCCGAAAAAACACCCCGTATACCGCCGCTTTTTTTATAAAGCAGGTCGGCAAAAAGCTGTAATTCCTTAATATCAAGGCCTTCTTCAAAAACCGCAGTTTTCTCTGTTTCGGGCACAAAGCTCTTTGCCTTCTCGGCAATAAGGCGTTTTTTAAGGCTTGCAATCTCAAATTTAAGCTCACGGTTTTCGTCGCTTAGCCTGTCCACCGCCGCCGCCGCTTCATACTGCTTAACCGATAATAGATTTGAAATTTTCTGCACATTTAAGTACTTATCGTTATAATCGTCGAGGGCATCTATCCCGCACTTAATAAAAATACGCACTCCGCCCTTGTTTTTAAAGGAATCGAGAATTTTTATAAGCCCGATTTCCCCCGTTTTTTTAACATGGGGCGCACAGCAGGCGCAAAGGTCGTATCCCTCTATATCGACTATCCGTACATTTTCGGTAAGCTCCAATTTACTGCGGTAATCGAGGGCTTTAAGCTCCTTTTCATCGGGATAATATGCCCTTATCGGCACATTCTCCCAAACCGCCTTATTAGCAAGGAGCTCCACCTCTAAAAGCTGTTCTCGAGAGATTGCGCCGTCGAAATCCACCGTCATTTCCGTTCCCAGATGAAAGCCCACATTATTAAGCCCGTATAGCCTATGTACAATCCCTGAGACTATATGCTCGCCCGAATGGTTTTGCATATTGCGCAAACGCCTGTCCCAATTTAAGGTACAAGCGTATTCCTCCCCCACATTAAGCGGGCAGCTTAAGTAGTGGATTATCTCATTACCTACAATCTGAACATCCAAAACCGCCGCCTCGCCTATATTGCCTATGTCGGACACCTGCCCGCCGCCCTCTGGGAAAAAGGCGGTTTTGTCAAGCTTAACGGCATACTTTTCTCCCAATTTTTCGCAGGATAAAACCGTGGCTGAAAACTCCTTTAGGTGTGAATCCTTGTCATAAAGCTTTTCGGTCATTTGCCTAATTTCTCCTTAATGATGTGTGCCGCCTTATAAATATCGCCGCCGCCCATAGTGATTACAATATCCCCCTTTTGGACGGTTTTAATTGCGGTATCGGCTATATTATCGAACCCGTCAACCACAACCGCATCGGGTAGCTTATCCGCCAAATCTTCTGACGAAATGCCGTAGGTATTCTTTTCACGGGAGCCCATTATAGGGGTTAAAACCACCTTATCGGCAACCGAAAGTGCGTCGATAAATTCGTCCTTTAAAAGGGCAGTTCTGGAAAAGGTAAAGGGCTGGAAAACCACTATAACTCGGTTGTAGTCAAGCTCCTTCGCCGCAGTAAGGGTCGCCTTAATCTCGGTGGGGTGGTGGGCGTAATCGTCGGCTAAAACAAATCCGTCGTACTCGCCCAAAAATTCAAACCGCCTGCCCGCTCCCGAAAATTTTTCAATAGCGTCCTTAATACCCTCGGCCGAAACACCCATATCAAAACATACCGCAAAGGCGGCAAGCCCGTTTAAA
>CAJGCQ010000064.1 GCA_904501875.1 Clostridiaceae bacterium
ATAATGATTATCAAAAACAGCCACGAAAACAGGATCAATCCCACAAGGGATATTATAATATCTATGCATCTTTTAAAAAACTTTTTATACATAATAGCTCGCTTCTTAAATGTATTTGTGAAATCAAAACTGTTATACCCTTATAATAATCACATACAAAAATTTTACCACAAAAACTATATAAAGTCAACTAAAAAGCCATTTATACAGCTTAAAATTAATAGCAAAATCCACAATGATAAGAAAATACTAAAAAGCCGAGGTATACCTCTTTATAAAGATATACCTCGGCTTTATAAAATTTTGCGATTTTTCTGAAATGTAGGGCGGTTTCTATTGGATTAACTCAGCGATTTTGTTATCTATATACTTTTTTGTGTCGGCATTGTATTCGCAGCAAATTAGCACGACATCTCCCTTTTCACCTTTTAGACCCGCTAATTGCTCGGTTGTAAAATCTTCATAGGTAAAGGGATCTCCCTTTTCGTCTTTTTCTCCGTAAAAGCTCCGTTATCAGCCTCTTCCCGAACAGAGCGGGCCATCTTCTTTGTCTCGTTTGCGAGGTTTATAAGCTGTTCGTATACTAAGGGTGTAGGAGTTTTGAGGAAATCTCCCTTGGTATATCAGCTTTCGGTAACCTTAATAATTGCCTCGGCAGATGTCGCCCTTGAATCCCCCGAAACACCGAAAACAGAAACCGTAAACTGCGGCGCTTTTATAACTTCATGGGGAACAAAGCATTCTTCCTTGCCTGTACACATAGTCTCATCCGCATTAAGCAATACATTAACGGTAATTTCGCCGTTTGTAAATACTGCTTTTTTCACATATTCCTTCCAACTCTCAGGAAAATTAAAATGGATTTTTTCATTTCTGGCACTATCGCTTACAGTTGTACCGTATGCATTAATTTGACCGTTATTAAGTATATCTACATTTATCAAAACAATTCCTCCATATTAATCGTATATCAAAGCAAGCGCTTTTAACCCTCCTTTTGCGCTTATTTTTGATTTGATACCGTTAATAGAAAGAATTATTTTTATAATTTGTAAACCTTTAAAACAGAAAAAAAGTAAAAAACATTCACTTGACAAAAATACTGAATAATAATATGAAAAAGTCGCTCGATTTATATCAAGCGACTTTTTCGTTTGGCGGAGTAGGAGAGACTTGAACTCTCGCGCCGGAGTTTACCCGACCTACGCCCTTAGCAGGGGCGCCTCGTCACCAACTTGAGTACTACTCCAAATTGCTGTGCGTTGTAAAAATATTTAAGTGGCGGAGAGGATGGGATTCGAACCCATGTGCCTTTTGGGCAAACGGTTTTCAAGACCGCCTCGTTATGACCGCTTCGATACCTCTCCGTATTGAGACCTGATTATTTTATCATAAAAAATTAAGAATGTCAACAGAAAGATACGATATTTTCAAAAATTAAAAAAAAGCAGAAAAATTGCTTGACTTTAGCTTAAATTTATCATATAATATCAAAGTCGCATAAATTATGCTGCTATGGCTCAGATGGTAGAGCGCGTCCTTGGTAAGGACGAGGTCACCGGTTCAATTCCGGTTAGCAGCTCCAAAAATCCCGTTCACATAAGTGAGCGGGATTTTTACTTTTTACTTCTTAATTCTTACCTTTTCACTCTTACCTCAACCAAAATTTTTTACGGGATTTTTGGGAAGTAATAAGTAAAAAGAAACATTGCAGCAATTTCTATAGTTTGTGCGGCGATTTTGGCAGCTTTATTAAATATTCTCTTCGTTTGGAAACTGCTATTAGCCTAATAAGACATCAGTAACTAACATAATACAAAAGCCCATAAGCAGAGCGTAGGTTGCTCCCCTTTCGCTTCCGTGAGCGTGGGTTTCGGGAATCATTTCATCGCTGATGACATAAAGCATAGTGCCGCCGGCAAAAGCAAGTACAAAGGGCAAAACCACCGCCGAAATGCTGACTGCAAAGTAACCGAGCAGTGTACCAACCACCTCAACAAGCCCCGTTATCATTGCAAGAATAAAGGTTCTGCAAGGAGAAATACCTGCGGCGAGCATCGGGGCTATAATTACCATTCCCTCGGGAATATTTTGTAGCGCAATACCGCCTGCAATAATAAGAGCCTGTGAATTATCGCCCGAACCGAAGCCTACTCCTGCCGCAATTCCTTCAGGCAAATTGTGAATGGCTATTGCCATAACAAATAATAACACCTTGCTAAGCTTTGCATTGTTATGAGTCTCGGTCTCAACTCCCGCCAATTTATGTAGATGAGGCACCAGTTTATCGATTAAATTCAAGCATATCGCACCGCAAAAAATACCTGCGACAGTAATTAGAATCCCATATTTCCCGCCATAATCAAGTGACGGAATTATAAGACCCAATACTGCGGCGGCAAGCATAACCCCTGCGGCAAAGGATAAAACAATATCCGAAAATTTATGAGATATATTCTTAAATCCAAAGCCCACAAGGGCACCGATAATAGTAGCACCGCCAACACCGAGTGCAGTTAATAAAACAAGTTCCATATTTATACCTCAAGCTCAAAATCCGTATTTTAAAACTATGATCTGATTGAATATTTATCTATTTCATCAAGCTCGTCATTTGTAAAGGTAATATTTTCGGTTGCCTTTATATTAACAAGTATCTGCTCCGGCTTAGAGGCACCGATAAGCACTGAGGTGACTACACCGTCTCTAAGCACCCAAGATAGCGCCATTTCGGCCAAAGTCTGTCCCCTGTTTTTTGCGATTTCGTGAAGCCCTTGTATTTGAGCAAGCCTTTCCTCGGTAATGGCGCCCTCATTTAAAAATCTGCCGTCGGTTTTAATTCGACTGTCCTCGGGAATACCGTCTAAATAACGATCGGTCAGCATACCCTGTGCCAAGGGACTAAAGGCAATAATTCCTTTATTAAGCTTTTGGGCGGTAGCTTTAAGTCCGTTTTGCTCTATCGTGCGGTCAAATATAGAATAACAGTTTTGGTTGATAATAAAGGGACAATGAAGCTCATTTAGAATTGCAGTAGCTTTTTCAAGCCTTGCACCGTCATAGTTTGAAAGACCGACATAAAGCGCCTTTCCGCTTTTAACCGCCTGTGCGAGTGCCCCCATAGTCTCCTCAAGGGGTGTTTCGGGATCGGGGCGGTGGTGGTAGAAAATATCCACATAATCAAGCCCCATTCTTTTTAGGCTTGCGTCAAGGCTTGCAAGTAGATACTTACGGCTGCCCCAATCACCGTAGGGGCCCTCCCACATTGTATAACCCGCCTTTGTGCTGATAATAAGCTCGTCACGGTAGGCAGAAAGCTCCTCTCGCATAATTTTCCCCAAATTTTTCTCTGCGCTGCCGGGCATTGGCCCGTAATTGTTTGCAAGGTCGAAATGTGTTATTCCGCACGAAAAGGCGGTAAAGCACATTTCTTTCATATTATCGTATTTTGCAGTGTCGCCGAAATTATGCCAAAATCCGAGGGATACGGCAGGAAGCTTAATTCCGCTTGCACCGCATCGGTTATAGGTCATAGTGTCATATCTCTTTTCATTAGCCTTATACATAGCGTTCACTCCTTATATGTGCAATAATAAAATATTTAACAATTCAGGTATTTTTTAACTTTTAACATAGGTTTACATAAAAAAGTGGATAACTCGGTGGAAAAGTCTATTAACTCTCAATTTTTAAAGAAAAAACTTATCCACCGGCAACCTATTTCGGTGTTTATGTAAATTAATCTTTGTAACTTCTGCCGTTTAAAAATGCAACAGTTTTTTCTACGGCATCACGGCTGTCTCCCCAATCGACATTTTCTCGGCTCCTGTAATCGTACATTGTGCAGTATTTTGACAAATCCGCATACAGCTTATTTGAATATTCAGCGGTTATGCGGTTTAAATTATCGGAAAATTCCCTGGCGTGTGAATGCATATTCTTTTTTGTGGCTCCGCTTAAAAGCCTCTCATAATGTGGAAGACAAAAAGCTGACTGATTATTGAACATATCACGAAAATCCTTTTCATTTTCATAACAGCGGTAAACAGTATCGATAAGGCGTGACATTCCCCATTCGATTTTTGAACAGATAAAGCAGGAGTCACTCACCTTTTTGGCACCTTGCCCCTTTTTAGAGTCGGTATTAAAGAGGTTTTTCCTAAAAATCCCCTCGTTAATTTCGTCAATATGGGTTTGGAGCATAAGGGCTAATTGAAGCCTTCCCCTCCGTGACATCATTTTCTCATAGTGATGCTCACAAAAGCCAACCTTGTTTGTCTCAATCCGTACATCAGGCTCCATCATTGCATCACCCAATATGTAATCGAGCATTCTTTCCTCTATGGTATCCCGCATACGGCAAATAGGACAGCCGTCATTTTTTTCAAAAACCTCACTTACGGGTATAGTACAAATATCCTCTCTCATATTAATCTCCATTCTGCCGCTAAAGCGTCAGCACAAATAGGTTATTAAATCTCCCATAGCGGCGAATGGAGATTATACCGGCATATTCTGCGGTTGCTTTTTATTGCATAAAAGGCGAGCGGAACGCCACCCCTATATTGTTATTAGCGTGATTTTTCACGCTAATCCTCTTTGATATTATACAATAAAAAGCATTAAAATGCAATAAAATGAGTAACAGTATGGAAAAACATTAATTCCCCGCCCGAGCCGATAAAAAGAAGGGATGATTTGTCGATTACTCCCGCATAACAGCCGCCAATACCAAAAAGGCCGCTATTGAAGACTAAAAATCAAAAAAATTATACGCCGTACAAACTAATGTGCGGCGTATTTTAATATTGAAATATTTTATTTTTATAGTATAATATTATTCGGTGATGAATTTGTTTTCTGCAAAATTCAACAATAATAATGTATACATAACAAATTACGGCGGTTTTGACCTGCAGCATACACTTGACTGCGGTCAGGCATTTCGCTGGGAAAAAACAGAGAATGGTCTCTGGCACGGGGTTGCCTTTAATAAGTATCTTGAACTCGAAAAGCTTGCCGACGACACGGTTGTTCTTTATAACACCTCTAAGGAGGATTTCGATGGGGGTTGGCGGCATTATTTTGACCTTGACAGGGATTATGAGGGGATAATAACCACCATAAGCGAGGACAAGACGCTAAAGCGTGTGTCTGAATACGCCCACGGAATACGCATCTTAAATCAAGAGCCATGGGAGACCCTATGCTCCTTTATTATATCCCAGAACAATAATATAAAGCGAATCAAGGGTATAATATCTCGGCTTTGCGAGAATTTCGGCGAGAATAAGGGCAGGTTTTACACCTTCCCCACTGCCGAAAAAATAGCATCGCTTACCTTGGACGATTTATCCGTGCTAAGGAGCGGCTTCCGTGCAAAATACATACTTGATGCGGCAAAGAAGGTGGCCTCGGGTGAGGTTGAGCTTGAAAAACTAAAAGCCGCACCCACAGACAGGGCACGGGGCGAGCTTATGAAGATAACAGGTGTAGGGCCAAAGGTTGCCGACTGCGTTCTGCTTTTCGGGCTTGAACACGCCGACGCCTTTCCCACGGATGTTTGGATAAAGCGGGCTATGCAGGTACTGTTTGACGGCGAGCTGCCCGAATGTGCAAAGCCCTATGCCGGAATAGCCCAGCAGTATATTTTCCTATATGCAAGAGAGACAAAGCTTACCATTGATTAATAATATTCCGTAAAGGAATGGAGTGTTCCCGAATCACGATCTCGCCAACCGGGAATTGTAGCAAGATTTACATTGTGTATGCTTCTGAAAATATTGTCGTCCACATTGGGATTGACCTTTTTAATATCCTCAATGAGCGCCTTAATTTCCTTTCGTTTTGAAAGACTTTCGTTATGAGCACTATCCTTGGTAAATTTGCAGGCGCATTGCAAAAATTTAAGCCCGTTATAGTTTGAAAAGGCGATTATATCCTTTTCCTTTACCTTATAAAGCGGGCGGATAAGCTCCATTCCCTCAAAGTTTGTGCTGTGAAGCTTAGGCGGCATTGTTTTTATTTCGGAAGAATACATCATACTCATTAAAACGGTTTCTATAACATCATTAAAATGGTGGCCGAGGGCGATTTTGTTGCAGCCGAGCTCTTTTGCCTTGCTGTAAAGACAGCCTCGGCGCATACGGGCGCATAGGTAACAGGGCGAACCCCCTGCCCTTGCGGTAACATCGAAAATATCGCTTTCAAAAATCGTAATATCAATATTCATACGCCGTGCGTTGTCTTGGATAAGCGCACGGTTTTCTTTATTGTAGCCCGGGTCCATTACAAGATAAACACATTCAAAGGGTATCTTGCTATGTTTCTGCAACTGCTCCATACATTTTGCAAGCAGCATTGAATCCTTACCGCCAGAAATGCAGACGGCAATTTTATCACCCGCCGAAATCAGCTGATATTCCTGCACCGCACCGATAAAATTGTTCCATATCGGCTTGCGGAATTTTTTAATTATACTGCGCTCAATTTCAATATACTTCTCAAAACTTCTTTCCAATTTATGCTCTCCAAACAAAAAAATAACTCCGATACAACTAAAATCGGTTTGTCAAAATGTTTTTATGCGTTTCGACTTTCGATATTCATTATAGCCGTATCGGAGAGTTTTTTCAACTATTTTTAAGCTTTAGCTTTTTTGTTGTTCACAATATGAAGGATAAGCATAAGTACGGTCATAAGCACGATGCCTGTTCCAAGGATTATAAACACATTTTGAACAAAGCCTGCGAGCAGATAGCATACAAGAGAGATGCCCGCTACTGTCAGGGCATATGGCAGCTGTGTTGAAACATGGTTTACATGGTTGCACTGCGCACCTGTGGAAGCCATAATCGTGGTATCCGAAATCGGTGAGCAATGGTCGCCGCAAACCGCGCCCGCAAGGCAGGCGGAAATGCAGATAACAACCATTGACGGAATAGCGCCGGTA